>NZ_JBHJZS010000073.1:0-1043 GCF_042271185.1 Microbacterium sp. NPDC055910 | reverse complement strand
AGTTGATATTTCAACGACGACGACCCGGCGTTGAGGACCAGCACGGCGCCCTCGGTGGATGTACTCATCGGCCTGACTCCTGTGCGTCGATGTTCTGGGCCTGGATGGCGGTGATGGCGACGGTGTTGACGATGTCGGAGACCAGTGCGCCACGGGAGAGGTCGTTGATGGGGCGTCGAAGTCCCTGCAGCACAGGGCCGATCGCGACAGCACCCGCACTACGCTGCACAGCCTTGTAGGTGTTGTTACCGGTGTTGAGGTCGGGGAAGATCAGGACCGTCGCGCGGCCGGCAACCTCGGAGTCGGGCATCTTCGTCGCAGCGACGCTCGGTTCCACGGCGGCGTCGTACTGGATGGGACCCTCGACGGAGAGCTCCGGAGCTCGTTCCTGGACGAGATCGGTTGCGACGCGCACCTTGTCGACGTCGGCGCCGGTTCCCGAGCGACCCGTCGAGTACGAGAGCATCGCGACCCGCGGGGAGATACCGAACGCGGATGCCGTTGCGGCCGAGGAGATCGCGATGTCGGCGAGCTCTGTGGCGGTCGGATCAGGGACGATGGCACAGTCGCCGTAGGTGAGCACCTTGTCGGGTAGGCACATGAAGAACACGCTCGACACCGTCGAGACTCCGGGGACCGTCTTGATGATCTCGAACGCCGGTCGGATCGTGTGCGCGGTGGTATGCGCTGCGCCGGAGACCATTCCGTCGGCGCGTCCCGTGTGCACGAGCATCGTGCCGAAGTACGAGACGTCGCGCATCCGCTCCTGGGCGTGTTCGAAATCCATTCCCTTGTGCTTGCGGAGTTCTGCGTAGATGCGCGCGAATTCGTCTGTCAGCTCGGAGTTCGCCGGATCGATGAGTTCGACGCCGTCGAGATCGACCCCGAGCTCGTTCGCACGGGCGGTCACCGATTCCGGGTCGCCGAGGATGATCAGCTCCACGACTCCGCGCCGCAGCAATTGCCCTGCGGCACGCAGGATTCGGTCGTCGCTGCCCTCGGGAAGGACGATGCGCTTGAGATCCGACCGCGCACGGGTGATG
>NZ_JBHJZS010000072.1:0-1043 GCF_042271185.1 Microbacterium sp. NPDC055910 | reverse complement strand
AAACGACAGAACCCCCACGCCATCAGGGCATGAGGGAACCAACGCACCCAGTATGCCTGTGGATAACTGCGGCTGCCAAGCTGCACCGATGGTGTGTTCCTGTGGCAGGACATGCGCCTCGGCGAAACGACGTCGGTACTGCATCGACGTCAGGCGTCGCAACACGCGGTCACTCGGACCTGCATAGACCACCGACGCTTCACCCTTCCGCGCTGGCTTATCGATCAGTCGCCTGATGAACTCGGGTTCGTTCATCACTTGCCCACCTTGCTCATCTTCGGGAACCACACGGTTCGGGGTTGGAAGTCGTGGTGATCGGACCACACCTGTGCGACGACGAGGAGGCCAGCCGCGACGGGATGGTCGGTCGGGTCGTCAACATCGTTGGCCTCGAGGTGCGCAACGATCTGGCCCGCTACCGTACGCAGCGCATCAACTGTGCGCCTGTGCTTCTCGGGGTTGGGCATCGCGTTGGCGGCGTCGGCCTCCTCGCTGAGCCTGGCGTCCACGAACTCGACGATGTTCGTCATTGCTGTCCTCTCGTGGGAACGGTCGACCCCAATCGCAGGGGCCGTAGAAGTCACGTGCGTGGTAGTGCCACCACAGGCCGGTCGTCGCACGCTGGTACACGCGGCCGCCACACTCGGTGCAGAACGGGATGATCTCGGGCAGCTCTGCGAGTAGCTCGGCTTCGCTGACGAGGATCACTGCTCGTCCTCGTCGCGGCCCGTCATCGTGTTGTGATCCCGGTCAGCCCTCGACCGATCGAACATCGTGAACGGGTTGTCCCAGAACTGCATCCACAGTTCGCGTAGACGGGCGAGAAGCATTACAGGCCACCCTCGTCGAGGACCCAAACGATGTATGTGTGGTCGTCGCGGGGCTCTTCCCACACGACTCCCACTTTGTTCTTGGCGTACTCGTCCTCGTCAGGAATGCGAGCGAAGTAGACCTCGCCGTCAACGTTCTGAGTGCCGATCATCGTCTCGTTGCTGTTGACGTCGTGGACAGCTACGACGCCGCCCTTCTCTTCGATGTATAGC
>NZ_JBHJZS010000071.1:0-1088 GCF_042271185.1 Microbacterium sp. NPDC055910 | reverse complement strand
CTGCCAAGTCACGCAGCGGGTTCTGTATCGCGCTGAGAGAAGGCAATCCCAGGTCAGCTGCGAGATCGCTCGGATTTATCACGTCCTCGGACTGCGCGATCCATGACATGACTGCTAATCGGTGGATTTGCCCGAGGACAATCTTCGATAGCCGCTCCATTGGGTTACTAGGCATGGCCATTGAAGCATGTTACGTGAAACGAGTTACACGAAACATGTAATCTGGTCTGCATGGAGATGCTGGCAGAGGCCGACCGCATCGGCAACCTTGATGCGCTGGTCTTGGCTGCCGTTGTTGCACTGGATAAGGCGCGTGGCGTCGACCGCACCTACACCGTTCTTCCCCGTCATGGGTGGGCGATGTCCGTATTCGCCGAACAGTTGATCGCTGGGTTTGGCCAGTCCGCCGAAGGGCAGTGCTTGGGCGTCCTGTCCGATCCGCAACGCGGAGTCGTCCAACCGCGTGTCACCGCCTCATTCGAACGACTGAGCGCTGCTGGATATCTAATCCCTGTGGGGGTTGGTGAATGCGCGGGCTGGAGTCTGTCGACCCGGTGGCGATCCGAGGCCCACAACATGGGCCGAGCAGTCGGGCACGCCATAATCCTTCAGCAAAGCGCTCAGCGAACGGTCGCGATCCTTGACGCTTGGTCGAAGACCTTCCGGACGGGACGGCCGCCGAGATCTGGCACATCGACATCCTCGGCAGCCCTGCGCCAACCGCGCCCGGCGTGAGTAAGAATGCTCATCCGGTAATCGCCAGATCGCACCATATGCCGCGCTTCGACACGGACTTTGCGCTGCTCGTACAGGAATGGTGCTTCCCAACAGCCTATGTCGGTCTGTTCCCAGTCAATCGCCGTGACATGCGCTAATGCCTCGTCCATCTCCTGCGCTGACTGGTATCGCTGACCGGGGTCTCGGTGGGTCGCCTTTGCATATACGCGCCGCATGGAACTCGAGGCCCAGAGTGGCAGGGCCTGATCTGAAATCGTGAGCGGTGTTCGACCGGCACTTATTCGCTTGATGATCAACGAGATTGGATACTCGGCGAATGGAAAATGGCCGCCGAGGAGCTCCCTCAGCAC
>NZ_JBHJZS010000070.1:0-1091 GCF_042271185.1 Microbacterium sp. NPDC055910 | reverse complement strand
ATACGGGGCATAAGCACGCTCGATCATGCCAGTTGCGTTGTCCCGCAATAGATTCCAATCAATATCGGGAGTCAAGACAGCCTCCTGCCAGTCGGTCGGTATCGGAGTCGATGCGATGGGAGATACCCAATCAAGCTTGGTAAGGCAAACCTAATTCGTAATGCCTTGTCCCGCAGATCGGTTCGGGCAATTTAACGACTCACTCAGCATAGGTTTAAAGTCTCTTGCATGGGTCCAAGGTGACACCCAGCCGGTGCCACCGCGTCCATCGACGATGTTGGAGGCCAATTCCCCGATGAGTTCCGAGACAGAGGTCGCACCGGAGCCGGTGCGCAAACGTTCGCTGTACCGCGGCGATCCAGGCATGTGGTCCTGGGTGCTACACCGCATCACAGGCGTGACGATCTTCTTCTTCCTGTTCGTGCATGTGCTCGATACGGCGGTGATCCGTATCGACCCGAACAAGTACTCGGAGATCATCAACACCTATAAGACCCCGATCATCGGTCTCATGGAGATCGCGCTCGTGGCGTGCGTGCTCTATCACGCGCTCAACGGCCTGCGCATCATCCTGATCGACTTCTGGTCGAAGGGCCCCAAGTACCAGCGTCAGATGCTGTGGGTGATTCTCGGACTGTTCGTGGTGGTCTTCGGCGCCGCGGCTATCCGACTCCTGCAGATCCTCATCGAGCACGCGTTCTAAGGAGATACGACAATGACCACATCTCCTACCTCACAGAACGTCGCCAAGTCGCTGGGCACCCAGTACGACCGGCCCGCCAGCCTCGACAATCCGCGCTCGCCGCGTAAGCCCCGAGGCGGCAACTTCGAGAAGTGGGCATGGCTGTTCATGCGCTTCTCCGGTCTGGCGCTGATCATCCTGACCATCGGCCACATGTTCATCATGCTGGCGTGGGACAACGGCGTGCACCGCATCGACGCATCGTTCGTCGCGGCCCGCTGGCGTGAGCCCTTCTGGCAGATCTGGGACCTCACCATGCTGTGGCTGGCCCAGTTGCACGGCGGCAACGGTGTGCGCACGGTGATCGCCGACTACTCGCGCAAGGACTCGACCCGCTTCTGGCTGAACG
>NZ_JBHJZS010000069.1:0-1190 GCF_042271185.1 Microbacterium sp. NPDC055910 | reverse complement strand
GATCAACGAGACAGGAACGCGACTCCTTACGGCGTTGCTTGACGGATCTTCAGAGCAAAACGCCGCAGCGACTCTCAGCAGTCAGTACGACATCGTTCTGCCGAAAGCGGAGAGCGCGCTGAAGCAGCTCGTCACAGACCTTGTCAATGCCGATCTGCTGCGGACTGGGTCGCGTTAATGAGCTATCAGAGCACGTTCGAGCGTCCCTCACATGCGGTTCGAATACGGAGTCGGGTCGCAGCCACCGTGTGTGTCGGCGTCAGCCACGTCCTAGTCACACTTCCGGCTCAGTATCTGATCCGGATTCTAACCGCGTTCCGAGTAGGCGCGGCGCCAGCCAGTGTTGCACAGGCTTCGGCTGCCCGCGACGCAGTCGTAGCGGCGAGCCTGCGCTGTGCCAACCAAGACGGGTGTCTTCTCCGATCGGTCTCTTCAGTCATTCTGTGCAGACTTCGAGGAGTGTGGCCGACATGGTGTGTCGGCGTTCATTCCCAGCCTCCATTCTCCGCACATGCCTGGATCGAAGTCGACGGAGCGCTGATCAATGAAGTACTTCGGCCAGAATCGCTAAATCGACTTGTCAGCATTGACCCTCCTCGTCCAGGCTCTTCCAAATGACCCAAGCTCGAGAACCTTCGACGTACCGGTCCTTGGCACGACTCGTTCTGACCCACCGAGTAGCTGTAGCTGGGGGAGCTGCGCTTCTTCTTCTTGCAACGCTTCTCGGCATCGCCCAGCCCTTGGTGACGAAGAAGATCATTGATGGCGTGTCTGCACATTCGGTTAGCGGGCCGCTCGTGTTAACGCTCGCCGTATTGTTCGTCAGCCAAGGGATCGTTGAAGGCGTCGGAACGTTTCTCGTGGCTCGGGCAGGGGAGAAAACCGTACTCACGCTGCGTGAAGCAATGATCACACGCTTCACCCGGCTACAGGTGGGCGTGATGGCTCGCTACCGCTCCGGTGACCTCGCCTCGCGTGTCGGGGCGGACGCTTCTATCCTCCGTGAGGACGCAACAACAAGTCCTGTCCGCTTCCTTGTATATGGTGTTTCGGCGCTCACAGTTCTTGGCGTGATGGTGGCTCTCAGTCCACTTCTCACTCTCATCACGTTCGGCACGACGGTGGTGGCTGGTGCGATGCTGATTCTCGCGCTAAGCGGGATACGTGATGCATCCGAGAAGGTGCAGGAA
>NZ_JBHJZS010000068.1:0-1457 GCF_042271185.1 Microbacterium sp. NPDC055910 | reverse complement strand
CGAGCCTGTCAAATGGTCTGTGTAAGGGGTGAGGCTTCACCCTGAAGGAGACACTGATGACTATGAATGCTGTTAGCCCGGAGCGCGAGGAACGTCGCCGCCGGCAGAAGGAGCTCGCCGACCAGTTGAAGGCGTCGGGCGCGATGGATGACATCTTCGCGAAGATCGACGCCGGCGAGCCGCTCACGGGCGAGCAGGGTCTGCTGGGCGGGATGCTGAAGGCCGCGTTGGAGCGGGGCCTTGACGCCGAGCTGACGGAGCACGTCGGCTACGAGTGTGGCGACAGCGAAGCGGCGCTGTATCCGAACTCCCGCAACGGCACGACCTCGAAGACGGTGGCGACTGAGATCGGCGACATCGAACTCGCGACCCCGCGGGACCGCAACGGCACGTTCACGCCGATGCTGGTCCCGAAAGGCTCACGCCGGCTGGACGGCCTGGATGGGATGATCATTTCGCTCTACGCCGGCGGGATGACGATCCGCGACATCCAGCATCATCTGGTCTCCACGATCGGCACGGACCTCTCGCACGAGACGATCTCGAAGATCACCGATCAGGTCGCCGACGAGGTCCTGGCCTGGCAGACCCGCCCGCTCGAGTCGCTGTATCCGGTGATCTATCTGGATGCGATCATCGTGAAGATCCGTGACGGCGGTCACGTCCGCAACAAGGCCGCGCATATCGCTGTCGGGGTCGACATGGACGGCATCAAGCACGTCCTGGGGATCTGGGTGCAGGCCACGGAAGGCGCGAAGTTCTGGGCGTCGGTCTGCGCCGAGCTCGCCAACCGCGGCGTCCGCGACGTGCTCATCGTCTGCTGCGACGGGCTCACCGGGTTCGGTGACGCGGTCGCCGCCACGTGGCCGGAAGCGACCGTGCAGACGTGTGTCGTTCACCTCATCAGAGCAGCGATGCGGTTCGTGAACTACAAAGACCGCAAAGCCGTCGCCGCCGCGCTCAGGCCGATCTACCAGGCCGCGAACGAGGACGCCGCGCTCGAGGCGCTGGAGACGTTCACGGCCTCCGAGTTCGGCAAACGATACCCGTCCGCGGTGAAGTCGTTCCAGGACGCGTGGGACCGGTTCACCCCGTTCCTCGCGTTCCCGCCCGAGCTGCGCCGGGTGATCTATACGACGAACGCGATCGAGTCGCTGAACTACCAGCTGCGGAAGGTCACCAAGAACCGGGGCCACTTCCCCAACGACACCGCCGCGGTCAAGCTGCTCTGGCTCGCGATCTGCGACATCGAAGACAAGCGCGCGAGAGAACGAGAGAAGGAACGCGGGCTACCCGCGGGCCAACGCAAGGCCTCCGGCAGGCTCGTCGAAGGCAACGTCACCACGAACTGGAAGCAAGCCCTCGAGCAGCTCGCCCTCGCATACCCCGAACGCATCAACCCCCACCTCTAACTACCCCCGCTGATGCCCACTTACACAGAAATCTTGACAAGCCCA
>NZ_JBHJZS010000067.1:0-1636 GCF_042271185.1 Microbacterium sp. NPDC055910 | reverse complement strand
GGTCATGGTGTGTCCCTTCCTGGGGTTTGTATCTCTGACAGTTACAGACTACGAGGGGGGTCAGACATTGGGGACCATGGGCGGCTGGTTGGGGTGCTGTGGGGTGTCTTGGCAGGGGGTGAATTGTGCTGTCAATTTGCAAGCGGGTTTCGGGGTGAATGTTGTTTGCATTTTGCAAGCAGATTTCGGGTGGGAGTGTCGGGGGTGTGCGGTAGTTTGTAACTGTCAGAGATACAGAGTTTTGGGAGGTGGTGGTGATGGTTTCTGGTCGGTATGGGGTTCGGGGTCGGGGGATCAGTTCGGGTGCGTTGTTGGGTCGGATCGCGGCGCAGGAGCGTCGGGAGCGGTTCGAGGCGTTGCCGGAGGTTGTGGCGGCGCGTGAGGCGTTTCGGGTGGGTGTGCGGCGGGCGCAGTTGGAGTCGCGGATCGTGCGGGGCACCGAGGGTGGCTTCTACAGCGAGGCGGATATCGAGCACGCACGGGCGGCGCTGGCGCGGCTGGATGAGCCGGGGGTGGCGGCGTGAGCGTGGCGGCGGTGATCTCGGTGCGGGGGTTGTGGGTGGGTCGGCATGTGGTGACGCCGGATGGGGAGGGTGTGATCGGCGCGGTGGAGCGCGGCCGCGGCGAGGGGTGGCGTCCGGGGGAGCCTGAGGCGGTGCGGGTGGGGTTCGGGTTCCCGGTGGTGGAGGAGCGGGCGCGGGGTCGGAAGGTGGAGCGGGTGATGTTCCTGTTCGAGGTGGAGCGGCGCTACGAGCTCGACGAGGTGTGGCCGAAGCCGGCGGGCGCGCAGCGGGAGAGCGTGGATGAGTTCATGGCGCGCAAGCATGATCGGTCGTGGAAGCCGCGGGCGCTGCCGAAGTCGCGCCGGTTGCCGCGGTTGTCGGAGGAGAAGTTCGAGGCGCTGATGCGGGAGCAGGGTGCTGCGCGGTGGGATGAGCCGGGGAGGATGGGGGCATGACGACGCCGCGCAACTTCCGAGCTCACGTCGCGCTGACGGCGCGTGAGGCGGCCCCGGCGATGTGGTCGGGAGCGTACGTGAGCGTGGGCGAGTTCTTCGCCGTGGTGGGCGCTGCCGATCTCGCGGAGCGGTTCGAGCCGGTGCCGAGCAACGAGTGGGTGCGGCCGGGTCTGGCGGGAGCGGTGGCGTATCGGGATCCGGATGCCGCGGCCGCGGGCGAGGGGTTCGGATTCGCGCTGGCGGTGTACGTCGAGGGCGACGTGACGGTCTACCGGTTCCCGCGGATCGAGGATGCCGCCCGGGCAGGCCGGCTGTGGACGGCCGGCCTGATCTGAGCCGTTCGGCAGCGCCCGGCCACCTCGAGCTCGAGGCGATCGCCGGCCACGCAGCGCAGCTGCGCACCCGGCCTCGGCAGACGCCGCGCTGAGCGGCCGGCGAGGCGCCCTCGAGGCGACCACACCGGGGGAGCGGAGCCAGGCCCGCACGCAGGCGCACAGCGCCGCGCAGCGGGCATCCAGACCCCCCGGCCAGCCCTGCCACACCGCCCCCGCGAGCGCACCCGCGCTCGCCCCATCCGCACGGCCGACCACCCGACCTCGCACACCCGACCACGACCACGCGCACAGCGTCAGCCCGCCCCGAAAACGTCACCACAGCAGCGGCCCGCCAGGGCCGCAG
>NZ_JBHJZS010000066.1:0-2767 GCF_042271185.1 Microbacterium sp. NPDC055910 | reverse complement strand
GGGGTCAGTCGCCGTACTCGGCGCCTGACCCCGACCGCGAGACTGCAACGGCACGGCGAGACCGTGGGTGGACCCCGCAGTCTCGGCGCGCCGTTGCGGTCTCGCGGTCGTGGGTCAGTCGCGACGCGAGAACGCGGCGCGCAGGGCGAGGAAGACGACGAGCGCGACGACGGCGACGACCACGAGCTTGCCGATGAACCACAGCACCGAGAACAGCACGTTCACGATCACCCACGCGATGACCACGGCGACGATCACGCCGAGGATGGTCCAGCCTGTCCCCTTGCTCATAACGACTAGCCTAGGTACTTCAGCGCCGTCGCTCCGCTCGCGATGACGATCCGGTGGCGAACCCTGCACGACCACGACTCAGATCGAGGACCCATGTCGAACCCCACTGACCCGTCGCAGCCCACGGGCGACGACCGCGGCCCCGAGGCCTACCCGGCCGGTGATGAGGCCCCCACGCAGGCCTACCCCGGATACACCCCCGGCGATGCGCAGCCCACCGAGGCGTACCCGGCCGCCGGCGGCTACGGGCAGGCGCAGTCCGCCCCGCCCGTCTACGGCCAGCCCGGTGCCGCATACGGGCAGCCGCCCGCGTACGGCCAGCCGCCGGCACACGGCGCGCCGGCTGGGCCCGACACGCGCCCGAAGCGCCTGGCCTGGGCCGCGCTCGGCACGGCGATCGCCGGTCTCGTCCTCGTGCTCATCGCGTTCATCCCGCTGCTGTGGGTGTCGTTCGCGCTCGCGATCATCGGCGGCGTCCTGCTGCTGGTCGGTCTGGTGCTCGGCATCGTGGCGCTGGCGAACAAGAAGCAGGGCGGCAAGGGCCTGGGCATCGGCGCGATCATCGTCTCGGTCCTCGGTGGCGCCGCCTGGGTCGGAGCGCTCGTGTGGTCGCTGCTGCTCATCGGTCTGTCGGCCTCGGATTCGGGCGGCACGTTCGAGCCGGCACCCCCGGCTGCGACCGCGTCCGAGGCGCCCTCCACCGATGACGACGCCTCCACCGACGGCACCGACACGGACACGGATGCCGGCGACGGCGTGTCCGGCACCGGCGAGGCGGCATACATCGCCGAGGTGCGACCCGTGCTCACCGAGATCATGCAGGAGGCGGAGCCGGGTGTGACCCAGGAGATGATCGACGCCGCCTTCTCGGACGAGATCCTCATCACCCTCGGCGAGACGACCCTCATGGGCGGCGACGCCGCTCGCGACGCGATGATCTCGTCGTTCTCGACCGCCACGGGCGGGCTTTTCACCGAGGAGCAGGCGACGCGCCTGATCGACACCGTGCTCACCGCGGCGCAGAAGCACCTCGCCGGCTGACCCGCGGGCAGTTCGAAGGCGGCATCCGATCCCGGGTGCCGCCTTCGGCGTTCACGCCGCCGGGACCGCGCTGTCCTGCAGGATGATGCTCGGCCCCTGCGGCGTCGCCTCGACCCGCAGTTGCGCGGGCAGCTGCTCCTTCATCGCGGCGACGTGGCTGATCAGCCCCACCGTGCGTCCGCCCTGACGGAGCTCGTCGAGCGTGCGCATGGCCAGCTCGAGCGTCTCGTCGTCGAGGGAGCCGAAGCCCTCATCGATGAAGAGCGTGTCCAGCCGCACACCGCCGCTGCGCGCGGTGACGACCTCGGCGAGGCCGAGCGCGAGTGCGAGCGACGCGAGGAACGTCTCGCCCCCCGACAGCGACGTCGTGGGCCGGGATTGGCTCGTGTAGGAGTCGAACACCGCGAGCCCGAGGCCGGACGCCGCGCGGTGCCGGCCGACGGCGTCGGAGTGCTCGAGCCGATATCGCCCCGACGACATGACCTCGAGCCGCAGGTTGGCGGCGTCGACGATCTGCTCGAGCTCGGCGGCGAGCACGAAGGTCTCGAGGTCCATGCGGGTGTCGGTTCGGCCCGCGAGTGCGTCCGCGAGCCCCGCGATGATCTCGTGCTCGGCTTCGCGCTCGGCGGATGCCGCGTGGGCCCGCGTCGCCCGTTCGGCCGCCTCGGCGAGCCGTGCGGCGACTTCGGTGTCGCGCGCCGCTTCGGTGACGGCGCTGTTCCACGCTTCGCGCGCGAGGGATGCCGCCTCGGCGACCGGCGCGAGATCGACCGGTTCGTCGGACGCGCCGGCCAGCTCGGTCTCGAGCGCCAACAGCCGTTCGCGCTCGGTCGCGACGTCGACGTCGTGACGGTGCAGGTCGGAAGCGAGCCGCTCGCGCACGGCGGTGTCGAGGAGTGCCGTGCCGACGGATGCCGCGTCGTCGAAGGTCGATTCGGCCAGACGCTCCTCGAGGTCGCGCTGCGCGTCGGCGGCCACCTGCTCGGCCCGCAGCCGATCGTCGATCGCCAGCGTGAGGGCCCGGGCCGCGTCGCGCACGCGGGTCGCCTCGTCGATGCGCGCCGCGACCGAAGGGTGGTCCCCGCGTGCGGCGGCGACGGCCCGGGTCGCCGCCGTGAGCCGTTCGGCCCGCGCGGCGCGGTCTTCCTTCGCCGCCGCGAGCCGGGCCGCCAGCGCGGCCTGCTCGTCGCCCATCGCCGCCTCTATCTCACGCAGTTCGCGCACCTCGGCCGCCAGCGTCGCGATCGTCGTCGCCGCGGCTTCTGCGGCGGCCAGTCGTTCCTCGGCGGCGCGGTGGGCGGCCTCGAGGTCGACCACGGAGCTTCCGCCCGCACGGGCGAGCGCGTCGTGGTGGGCGGCACGCGCTGCACGGGCGGCGGCGGACGCGGCCGTCGCCGTCGCGGACGCGAGCTCGACGGCCGCTTCGGCTTCGGCG
>NZ_JBHJZS010000065.1:0-3502 GCF_042271185.1 Microbacterium sp. NPDC055910 | reverse complement strand
GGAGCGCCCCGGGTGGCGCTCCCGCGCACCCGGAGTCAGCGCTTCGCGGGGGCGTGCGCCGTGAGTGCGGGGATGACGGTCTCGCCGTAGACGCGGAGCGTCTCCTCCTTGCTGTCGTGCTGCAGGTAGCCGGCGAACTGCGTGACCCCGAGCTCTTGCAGCCGCTTCAGCTTGGCGATGTGCTCGTCGGCCGTACCGAGGATGCAGAAGCGGTCGACGATCTCGTCGGGCACGAAGTCGACGTGATCGTTGTCGGACTTGCCGTGCGTGTTGTAGTCGTATCCCTTGCGCCCCGCGATGTACGACGTGAGGGCCTCGGGAACCGCGCCGTGGTGGCCGTACTTCGCGACGATGTCGGCGACGTGGTTGCCGACCATCCCGCCGAACCAGCGGCACTGATCGCGCATGTGGGCGACGTCGTCGCCGATGTACATGGGCGCGGCGACGCAGATCGCGAGCGAGTCGGGGTCGCGGCCCGCTGCGGCCGCGGCATCCTTCACCGTCGTGATCATCCACTCGGCGATGTCGAGGTCGGCCAGCTGCAGGATGAACCCGTCGCCCACTTCGCCGGTGAGCTTGAGGGCCATCGGGCCGTAGGCCGCGACCCAGACATCCAGGCTCGACCCGCGGCTCCACGGGAACTGCAGCGTCGCGCCGTTGTGCTCGACGGAGCGCGAATTGCCGAGCTCGCGGATGACGTGCACGGCCTCGCGCAGCTCCGCCAGCGTCGTGGGCTTGCCGCCCGTGACACGGACGGCGGAGTCACCGCGCCCGATCCCGCACACGGTGCGGTTGCCGTACATCTCGTTGAGGGTCGCGAAGACGGATGCCGTCACGGTCCAGTCGCGCGTCGCGGGATTGGTGACGAACGGCCCGACCGTGACGCGATGGGTCTCGGCGAGGATCGCCGAGTGGATGACGTACGGCTCCTGCCACAGCAGGTGCGAGTCGAAGGTCCACACGTGGCTGAAGCCGTGCGACTCGGCGAGCTTCGCCAGCTGCACGGTGCGCGCGGCGGGCGGATTGGTCTGCAGAACGACGCCGAAGTCCACGTCACACCAGGTACTGCGACAAGCCGCGCTTGAGGAACCGGCCGTCGCCCTTCGCGCCGAGATACTCCCCGCCGTCGACGATGACCCGACCGCGGGAGAGCACCGTGTCGACGTGTCCGTCGATCTCGAACCCCTCCCACGCCGAATGGTCCATGTTCATGTGGTGGGTCCGGCCCGTCGGGTTGCCGTTCTCGTCCACCGGCATCCCGATGCTCGTGTGCCCGTTCGGGTCGTAGATGACGACGTCGCCGTCGGCGCCCGGCTGGATGACGCCCTTGCGCCCGTACAGCCCGAACATGCGCGCGGGTGTCGTCGAGGTGAGCTCGACCCACCGCTCGAGCGTGATCCGGCCCGTCACGACGCCCTGGTACATGAGGTCCATGCGGTGTTCGATCGAGCCGATCCCGTTCGGGATGGCGCGGAAGTCGCCGAGCCCGAGCTCCTTCTGGTCCTTCATGCAGAACGGGCAGTGGTCGGTCGAGACCATCTGCAGGTCGTTCGTGCGCAGCGCCTGCCACATGTGGTCCTGGTGTCCCTCTTCGCGGGAGCGCAGCGGCGTCGAGCAGACCCACTTCGCCCCCTCGAATGCGCCCCACCGCTCGCTCGATGCGCCGAGCTGCTCTTCGAGAGACAGGTAGAGGTACTGCGGACAGGTCTCGCCGAACACGTTCCAACCCTTGTCCCGTGCCGCCGCGAGCTGTTCGACGGCCTGTTTCGCGCTCACGTGCACGACGTACAGCGGCGCGCCCGTGAGGTTCGCGAGCATGATGGCACGGTGCGTGGCCTCTTCCTCCATCTGCCACGCTCGAGCGATGCCGTGGAAGTACGGGTCGGTCTCGCCGCGCTCGACGAGCTGCGCCGCGAGCACGTCGATCGCGGGCCCGTTCTCGGCGTGCATCATCGTGAGCAGACCCGTGTCGCGACTCACCTGCATCGCCCGCAGCACCTGCGCATCGTCGGAGTAGAAGACACCCGGATACGCCATGAAGAGCTTGAAGCTCGAGATGCCCTCATCGACGAGGCCGCGCATCGCCCGCAGGGAGTCCTCGTCGACGCCGCCGACGATCTGGTGGAAGCCGTAATCCACGGCGCAATTGCCCGCCGCGAGTTCGTGCCAGTGCGCGAGGCCGTCCTGCACGCGCTCGCCGTAGCGCTGCACCGCGAAGTCGATGATGCTCGTCGTGCCGCCCCACGCCGCCGCGCGCGTCCCCGTCTCGAACGTGTCGCTCGCGTTCGTGCCGCCGAACGGCAGCTGCATGTGGGTGTGCGCGTCGATCCCGCCCGGGATGACGTACTTGCCGGTCGCGTCGATGACCCGCTCGACGGATGCTGCGACATCGGTGCCGAGCAGCTGCGAGCCCGGCGCGAGCACGGCCGCGATCGTCTCGCCGTCGATGAGCACGTCGGCCTGCGTTCGCCCTGTCGCCGAGACGACCGTGCCGCCGGTGATGAGTGTCGTGGTCATGGCTTCGCGATCCCCGTGTAGGAGTCGGGGCGGCGATCGCGATAGAACTGCCAGTCGTCGCGCATCTGCTGGACCATGTCCATGTCGAGATCGCGCACGAGCAGCTCCTCGTGCTCGCTCGATCCTCGCTCGCCGACGAAGTCACCGCGCGGGTCGATGATCTGGCTGGTGCCGTAGAAGGTGACCGCTTCGTCGCCGTACTCGTTGTCTTCGCGGCCGACGCGGTTGGGCTGCAGGACGAAGTAGCCGTTGGCGACCGCGGCGCACGGGCCCTCGACCTCCCACAGCCGGTTCGACAGCCCGGGCTTGGTGGCGTTGGGGTTGAACACCATGTGCGCGCCGTTCAGGCCGAGTTCGCGCCATCCCTCGGGGAAGTGCCGGTCGTAGCAGATGTACATGCCGACACGGCCGACCGCGGTTTCGAAGACGGGGTAGCCGAGGTTGCCGGGGCGGAAGTAGAACTTCTCCCAGAACTTCTCGAGGTGCGGTAGGTGGTGCTTGCGATAGATCCCGAGCACCTCGCCGTCGGCATCGACGATGACCGACGTGTTGTAGTAGACGCCCGTCTGGGCCTCTTCGTAGATCGGCAGCACCGACACCAGCCCGAGCTCTTTCGCGAGGGCGGCGAACCGCTGCACGATCGGGCCGTCGGCGGGCTCCGCGTAGCGGTAGTACTTCTGGTCCTGCGTGATGCCGAAATACGGACCGTAGAACAACTCCTGGAAGCAGATCACCTGCGCACCCTGCGCAGCGGCATCCCGTGCGAAGCCCTCGTGCTTGTCGAGCATCGATTCCTTGTCGCCCGTCCAGGTCGTCTGCGAGATCGCCGCGCGTACCGTCGTCATCGTGTCTCCGTTCAGTCACGGCTCCTGTGTCGGGACAGTCAAGCCTGCCGCGGACGCCCGGGCAAGGGCTTTCGCGGGATCCATCGCGAGGACGCCGCCCTCATCCGTCGACTTGCGCTCGGTGCGCGCGACACGCGGCG
>NZ_JBHJZS010000064.1:0-3954 GCF_042271185.1 Microbacterium sp. NPDC055910 | reverse complement strand
CCAGCGGGTGAACCCCGCCGTCTCGACCTGCCGTTGCAGTCTCGCGGTATAGGTGCCGGGTGCCGGTCAGCGGGTGAGGATGAGGGCGTCGCCCTGACCGCCGCCACCGCACAGGGCGACCGCCGCCGTACCGCTGCCGCGGCGGACGAGTTCGTGCACGGCGTGCACGACGAGGCGGTTGCCGGAGGCGCCGATCGGGTGGCCGATCGCGATGCCGCCGCCGTGCGGGTTGACGACGTCATCCGACAGACCGAGCTCGGTCTGCGACCGGGCCACGACGGCGCCGAAGGCCTCGTTGATCTCGACGAGGTCGAGGTCGGACGCGCTCATGCCCTGCTTGGCCAGCGCCTTCTCGATCGCGCGCGCCGGCTGCGCGTGCAGCGAGTTGTCCGGCCCCGCGACCTGGCCGGAGGCGCCGACGACCGCGAGCACATCCCAGCCGTTCGCGTCGGCGTGCGCACGGGTCGTGAGCACGACGGCGGAGGCGCCGTCGGAGATCTGCGACGCGTTGCCGGCCGTGATCGACCCGTCCCTCGCGAACGCGGGGCGAAGCCCGGCGAGGGACTCGACCGTCGTGTCGGGCCGGATGCCTTCGTCGCGCGTCACGACGACGGGCTCGCCGCGCCGCTGGGGGATCTCGACCGGCACGATCTCGGCCTCGAAGACGCCCTCGTCGTATGCGGCGGCCGCGCGCTGGTGCGAGCGTGCCGCGACGGCATCCTGTGCTTCGCGCGTGATCTCGAACCGCTCGTTGTGGCGCTCGGTCGACGTGCCCATGCTCTCGTTGTCGTACGCGTCGGTGAGGCCGTCGTGCGCCATGTGGTCGAGCACCTCGACCGAGCCGTAGGTCCAGCCGTCGCGCGACCCCATGAGCAGGTGCGGCGAGCGGGTCATCGACTCCATGCCCGCGGCGACGACGACCGTCGCGTCGCCGACGCGCAGCATCCGCGCCGCGTCGATGATGGCCGTGAGCCCCGAGAGGCAGACCTTGTTGACGCTGCCGGCGTGCACGTCCCAGCCGATACCGGCGCCGACGGCGGCCTGGCGCGCGGCATTCTGCCCCGACCCGGCGGCCAGCACCTGCCCGACGATCACGGCGTCGACGGCCCCGGCCGGGATGCCGCTCTTGTCGAGCGCGCCCTTGATCGCGAGCGAGCCCAGCTGCGGTGCGGTCAGCGAGGCGAGCTGGCCCTTGAGGCGCCCCTGCGGCGTGCGCGCGGCGGCGACGATGACGATGTCGTCGGTGTTCATGCGGGTGTCCTTTCGATCGCGATGGTGAGCTCCGGCTCGGTCGCGGCGACGACCTCGTCGACCGTGACGCCCGGGGCGGTCTCGATGAGCACGAGACCATCATCGGTCACGTCGATGACGGCGAGGTCCGTGATGATGCGGTCGACTACGCCGCGGCCCGTGAGGGGCAGCGAGCAGTCGTCGACGATCTTGGCGGAGCCGTCCCGCGCGACGTGCTCCATGAGCACGATGACCTTGCCCGCGCCGTGCACGAGATCCATCGCGCCGCCCGGGCCCTTGACCATCTTGCCGGGGATCATCCAGTTCGCGAGGTCGCCCTTCGCCGAGACCTGCATGGCGCCGAGGATCGCGGCGTCGATCTTGCCGCCGCGGATCATGCCGAAGCTCATCGCCGAGTCGAAGAACGCCGTGCCCGGCAGCGTCGTCACGGTCTCCTTGCCGGCGTTGATGAGGTCGGGATCGACGTTGTCCTCCGTCGGATACGGCCCGACCCCGAGGATCCCGTTCTCGGACTGCAGCACGACCGTGACGCCGTCGGGGACGTAGTTCGGCACGAGCGTCGGCAGTCCAATCCCGAGGTTGACGTATGCGCCGTCAGCGAGCTCGAGCGCCGCGCGGGCGGCCATCTCTTGACGAGTCAGTGCCATGTCAGTTCCCTTCTCGAACGGTGCGGCGCTCGATGCGCTTCTCGATGTCGGTGCCCACCTCGATGATGCGGTGCACATAGATGCCGGGCAGGTGGATGCTGTCGGGGTCGAGTTCGCCGGGCTCGACGAGCTCCTCGACCTGTGCGATGCAGACGCGGCCGGCCATCGCGGCCAGCGGGTTGAAGTTGCGTGCCGCCTTGTTGAAGACGAGGTTTCCGTGCCGGTCGCCCTTGAGTGCGTGCACGAGCGCGTAGTCGGTCACGATCGCCTCTTCGAGCACGTACTCGCGCGGCTCACCCGAGGTCTCGAACGTGCGGACGTCCTTCGCGGGGGATGCCACGGCGATGCCGCCGTCGCCGTCGTAGCGGCGGGGGAGTCCGCCCTCGGCGACCTGTGTGCCGACGCCGGTCTGCGTGTAGAAGGCGGCGATGCCCGAGCCGCCCGCGCGGAGCTTCTCGGCGAGCGTGCCCTGGGGAGTGAGCTCGAGTTCGAGCTCGCCCGAGAGGAACTGCCGCTCGAACTCCTTGTTCTCGCCGACGTACGACGAGGTCATCTTGCGGATGCGCTTGGCGTTGAGCAGCACCCCGAGCCCCCAGTCATCGACGCCGCAGTTGTTGCTCACGATGCTGAGATCGCCCGTGCCCTGCGCGAGCAGGGCCTCGATGAGGGCGATCGGGTTGCCCGAGAGGCCGAATCCGCCGACGGCGAGTGAGGCGCCGTCCGGGATGTCTGCGACCGCGGCTGCGGCCGATTCCCACGTCTTGTCGATCACATGTGCTCCTTCGCGCGAGTGCTTGTGCACAACTCCAGAAGTCCTTTTGGTGCCGGCGCGGAGACCAGCGGATTTCCGCGGGTCGCCCACGGACGCGTGGTGATTCCTGAGGAGTTGTGCACACATCCTCCGCCAGCCGGACGCGCGAAGGCCAGGCCACGGTTGCCATGTGGACCGGGATCGGCGTACCGTCCATATCGTGGACACTCCCGCGACCATTCCCGGCGCGCAGTCGGTCGCCCGCGCGGCGCGCCTGCTCCGCCTCGTGACGCAGGGCGGCGGTGAGGGGGTGGCGGTGTCCGACCTCGCCCGCCGCGCTGAGCTCACCCGGCCGACGGCGCACCGACTGCTGCAGGCGCTCCGGAACGAGGGGCTCGTCGACCAGGACGAGCAGACGGGGCGCTGGACTCCGGGCCCCGAGCTCTATCTCATGGGCCAGGTCGCAGCATCCCGCTACGACATCACGGGGATCGCGCGCGACATCGTCCGCTCGCTCGCCGTGCGCACCGAGGAGAGCGCCTTCCTCTCCGTGCGCCGCGGCGATGAGACGGTGTGCCTGCTGCGCGAAGAGGGCAGCTTCCCCATCCGGTCGTTCGTGCTGTCCGAGGGCGTGCGGTTTCCGCTCGGCGTCGCGTCGGCGGGGCTCGCGATTCTGTCGTTCCTGCCGCCTCACGATGTGGACGAGTATCTGGAGCGGCATCCTGAACTCGATGGTCAGTGGGGCGTAGCGCACGGCGAGCCGCGCCTGCGGGCGCGACTTCGCGAGACGCAGGAGCGCGGCTACGCCGTGAACCCCGGCCTCATCGTCGAAGGCAGCTACGGCATCGGCGCGGCGGTGTTCACGCGCGAGGGGCATCCGCAGTGGGCGCTGAGCCTGACGGGCGTGCACTTCCGTTTCGGCCCCGACCGCCTCGCGACGCTCGGCCGCACGCTCCTCGCCCACGCTCATCAGCTGACCTCGCGCATCGTCGCCTCGGGCCGCTGACGCCCGTCGACCCCGTCCGTTGACTTGCGTCCTTTGTCGACGACGCGCGGGGCGGTTCACGCAAAAGCCGCAAGTCGATACAAGCGGCGGGACGGGGCGGGCAGGGCAGGGCGGGCGCACGGCGGCACAGCGGCGCGGCGGCACAGCGGCGCGGCGGGCGCGGCGGGACGGCGGCACGGGGCGCTGCGGGACGGCGGCACAGCGGCGCTGCGGGACAGCGGCGCGGCGGACGGGGCGCTGCGGGACGGCGGCACAGCGGACGGGGCGCGGCGGGCGCGGCGAGGCGGGGCGGGCGCGGC
>NZ_JBHJZS010000063.1:0-5103 GCF_042271185.1 Microbacterium sp. NPDC055910 | reverse complement strand
CTCGACGCCGACATCGACCACACCACCCCCTGGGCACACGGCGGACCCACCAACATCCGCCAACTCCGCCCCCTCTGCCCACCCGACCACACCCACCGACATCACACCAAGCTCGCCTACCGCACCCGCGACAACGGCACCGTCGAAGTCACCACACCCACCGGATTCACCTCCACCGAACCCCCACCCTTCTGACGGCAACGAACAGCGACACCAGCGAGAGACCCAGCGGGATCACGGGCGAGACAGCGACACCCGAAGAGCCCCTTCGAGATCGACGTGCGCGAACCCGAAGCCCGCGCGAAGCAAACGCTCCGGCGTCACCCACCGGCTCTTGAGCACGAGTTCGGGCTCGGTTCGCAGCACCCACATCGCCGGCTCGAGCATCCACCGTGGGATCGGCATGCCGAACGGCACCCCCACGACACGGCGCAGGGTCGCCATCAGCTCACGGTTGTCCGACGCGATCGGACTGGCGAGATTGACCACGCCGTCGATGTCGTCATGGTCACGCAAGAACCGGACCGCGCCGACGACATCGTCGATGTGGATCCAGCTGAAGCGCTGCCGTCCGCGCGTGTCATGGTGCGGAGCACGCCCGTCGCCGCTCGGCGTAGGACCGATGCCCCGGTAGCGACGATGCTGCGGCCACCACCCATCGAGGTGCGGGCCACCGAGTCCCACGCGCGCAAGAGTCGCCAGCATCCGCGTCGCGGGCCCGTCTCCCAGCACGATCGCCATGCGCAGCGCCACGCGCCTTGTCTGGGGAAGATCGCCCGCGAAGAACTCCCGTTCCCAGTCCCGCGCGACGTCGACCGAGAAGCCCGAGCCCAGAGCACCGTCGGCCTCTGCGTTCGGCCGATCCATCGTGTGGCGGTAGATCGTCGCCGTCGAGGCGTTGAACCACACATGCGGCGGCCGGACGGCAGCCGCGACGGCCTCACGAAGCGCGCGCGTCGTGGCGATGCGCGACCGGTAGACCTCATCGCGGTTCGCGTCGACGTACCGGCAGTCGACCGACTTGCCGGCGAGGTTGATCAGGACATCGGCGCCGTCGACGAGACGTGCGATCGCGGCGTCGTCCCCCCACGTGACGGCGGCCGTCCTCCCCATCGTGTCGACACGGTACCCGTCGGCCGCGAATGCTTCCGCGACGCGCTCACCGACGAATCCCGTCGCACCCGCAATGACGACACGAGGCTGCATCCTGATCGCCTTCCGCATAACTGAACATGTTCAGATTACGCTAACCTGAGGCCGTGGCGACACCATCGATCTACCAGCAGGCGCTCGGATCGCGGTTCTCCCAGCTCGATCCGGGTCTGCACGCGTACTTCGGTGCGATCCCGACGGGCACGGCAGGTGTCGGTAGCGGCATATATTCCGTCGCCGGATCGCGCATCGCGTGGCTGCGCCCCGTCTTCGCGATGATGGCGTGGCGCGGCATCCTCTTCCCCGATTTCGTCCGCGATGTGCCCTTCACGGTCGTGAACATCGCTGAGCCCGATGGCTCGCTGAGCGCGACGCGCACCTTCGACTTTCCCCGCCGCACCCGCCGCACCCGCCGCATGTGCGACCGCATGACCGCCGACGGCGAGCGACTCCGCGACCGACTGGGTCGCCGCGGCGGACTCGAAGTCACCCTCGGCATCCGCGTCGTCGACGGCGAACTCCACCTGTCGTCCGAACGGCTCGCGCTCCACCTCCGGCGTCTGCGCATCCCGCTCCCCCACTGGGCGCGCGTCAGCGTCCGGGAGCGCTGGGCCGGCGGCATCCAGCATGTCGATGTGAGAATTCGGATGCCGCTCCTCGGCGACGTCTTCCGCTACGCCGGGTCCTTCACCTTCGCGCACGTGCCCCTGACCGATCCCGAGAGGATGCCGCGATGACCGCACCCACACAGAAGAGCGAGCGCACGCGCGCGCTGCTCAGCGAGATCGCGCTGCGCTCTTTCCGCGAGCGTGGGTACGACGCCACGACGATCCGGCTCATCGCGAACGAGGCCGGCGTCTCGGTCGGCACGACCAACTACCACTTCTCCAACAAGAACGGCCTCGTGCAGGAGCTCTACCTCGAGGTGCAACGCGAGCACGAAGCGGCGGCTCGCCCCCTCTTGGCCGATGAGGACGACCTCGTCGCGCGCCTCGCCATCGTCTACCGCACGGGGCTCGCGGTACTCGAGCCGTATCACGCGTCTGCGCCGGAGTTCCTCTCGGCCGCCGTGTCGCCGAAGGCGTCGATCAACCCCCTGTCCGAGGAGTCCCGGCCATCGCGCGAAGTCGTCGTGGGGCTGTTCCGCGACGCGCTCGTCGGCGCACGTCGCAGACTCCCCACCGATCTCGAAGAGCGCCTGCCCGAAGCGCTCCTGCTCGCGCACCTGCTGCTGACCCTGTTCTGGGTCTACGACTCCACACCGACCCGGCAGCGCACCGAGCGTCTGCTCGAACACGGGCTTCGCCTGCTGCGCCTCTCGCTCCCGCTGCTGCGCGTGCGCGCGCTTCGGGCACCGCTGCGCGGCATGCTCGAGGTCATCGCCGACGTTCGGGCGTGACTACTTCTTCTTCTTCTTGAGCGACTTCTCGGAGACCGACGCCGCCCCCGAAGCCTTCAGCGCGGCGTAATAGTCGCGGGCCTCGTCCTGACGCTCGCGCTCGGCACCCGACGCGATCGGGGCCCGCACGTGCTCGGGCTCGAGCCCGTACGCCTCGACGAGATCCTGCGCGTGCGGACGCAACCGCGCCGCCAGCCGGTCGATGTACCGAGAGACGGATGCTGCGCGCTGAGCCGACAGCCGACCGTTGATCAGATACCACGCGAGGTGCTTCTCGATCAGGTGCATCCCGAACAGGTCGCGCAGCCACGTGAGCACCTGTTGCGTCGACGTGTCGGTCAGCTCGTTGATGCCATCGGTGAAGGCCTCCCACTGCAGCAGCTCACCGTGCGCGCGCGCCGCCTCGATGAGCGCGGCCTGGTTCTGGTTGAACAGGTCGGCCGCTTCGGGGGCCGGGAGCTTCGACGCCGGACGCAGACGCCCCGCGACATCGGCGACCATCTGCTGAACGCGACCCGCGAGCAGCTCGTGCTGCTGATCGGCGCGCAGTCCCAATTCGACGGACCGCGCCGTCGAACCGAAGTCGGCGACGGCCTGCCCGAACTGACGCAGGCCCGCCCCGTGGAAGACCTTGCCCGCCGTCTGCCCGACGGCGAAACGGGCGAGAGCCGCGGCATCCTTGTTCTTGAACTGCTTGGCGTAATCGGACAGCAGACGCTTGCCGACGAGCTGCAGCAGCACGTTGTTGTCACCCTCGAACGTCGCATAGACGTCGAGATCCTGGTGCAGGTTCACCATGCGGTTCTCGGCGAGGTAGCCGGCGCCGCCGCAGGCTTCGCGCGCCTCCTGCACGGTCGAGAGGGCGTTCCACGTCGACAGCGGCTTGAGAGCGGCGGCGAGCGTTTCGAGATCTTCGCGCTCGTCCGGGGTGTCGTTGCGGCCCGAGAAGACGCTGTCGAACTTTCGCAGCAGCTCATCGTGCGCGAAGAACTGCGCGTAGTTCTGGGCGAGCAGCGGCAGCAGGCGGCGCTGGTGCTTGCCGTAGTCGAGCAGCACGACCTCGTCGGTGCCGCTGCCCGAGTCGAACTGGCGGCGCTGGTTTCCGTAGGTGATCGCGATCGTGAGCGCGAGCGCCGTCGCGGTGGTCGCCGCGCCGTCGAGCGAGACGCGTCCTTGCACGAGGGCGCCGAGCATCGTGAAGAAGCGGCGGCCGGGGCTCGCGATGTCGCTCGAGTAGCTGCCGTCGGCCGCCACGTCGCCGTAGCGGTTGAGCAGGTTCTCGCGCGGGATGCGCACGTGATCGAAGTGCAGGCGGCCGTTGTCGATGCCGTTGAGGCCGCCCTTGACGCCGTCGTCTTCTCCGCCGATGCCCGGCAGGAAGCCGCCCTCGTCATCGCGCAGCGGCACGAAGAAGCAGTGCACGCCGTAGTTGACGCCGCCCGTGATGAGCTGCGCGAAGACCGTCGCGGCCTTGCCGTGCAGGGCGGCGTTGCCGAGGTAGTCCTTCCAGGCGCCGCGGAACGGCGTGTGGATGACGAACTCCTCGGCCTCGGGGTCGTACGTCGCCGTCGTGCCGATCGCGGCGACGTCGGAACCGTGCCCCGTCTCGGTCATCGCGAACGCGCCCGGGATCTCGAGGTTCATGGCGCCTTCGAGCCACAGGTCGTGGTGCTTCTTCGTGCCGAGCTGGTGGATCGCCGACCCGAACAGCCCCCACTGCACGCCCGCCTTGATCTGCAGGCTCGGGTCGGCGAGCACGAGCTCTTCGAAGCCCGAGATGTTCGCGCCGTTGTCGGCGTTGCCGCCGTACTCCTCGGGGTATGCCCGACCGGATGCACCGTTGTCGACCAGCAGGTGCAGCTGGGTGAGCACGCGCTCGCGGTGCTCGGCCATGGGCATGCCGGGGATCTGCCAGAACACGGGGTCCTTGATCATGGCGCGGGCGGTGCGGCGGGTGTCGGCCCAGGTGCCCAGCAGCAGATCGGTGACCGCCGACGTGTCGATGCGCGGTTCGGACGCCTCGGCCGCCGTGTGCGCGGCGGTCGGCGCGCCGCCGGCAGGCGTGCGCTTGCTCGTGGCGGGCTTCGTGGACCGGACGACGGCATCAGCCATGGAGTATCACCTCTCGTGCAGCAGCAAAATCTCTCTCAACCGTAGAACTTCCACAAGTGAGAGCCAACCCCATTGGCGGGATGCCACAACTCGAGGTTCGGACGCCGTCCAGGCCGGTTGTGCGGTCCCGACAGCACGACCCACCCGGCGAGAGCAACCCCCTGCCGTGCTGCCCCGGTCGCGCGCATCGTTGCAGCATCGCTCGAGGAGGGAGCATCCGATGAATCGCGACACCGAGAAGCCGTCGCAAGCCGAAGGCGAAGACCCCGACCGCCCCGACCAGGGTCGAGCCGAGCCGACCGGCCGCCCGTCGCAGGCCGAGGGTGAGGACCCCGACCGTCCCGACCGTCAGACCCCCCGCGATTGACCGCGAGACTGCACCGGGGGGCGTTTCGTGGGGTTCAAACCCTGGTTGGGGGGGGGCCGTTGCAGCCCCGCGG
>NZ_JBHJZS010000062.1:0-6567 GCF_042271185.1 Microbacterium sp. NPDC055910 | reverse complement strand
GGGGGGGCGCCCCCCGGGGGGCGCGCCCGCGCCGGGGCCCCCGGGCGCGTCCACCCGCCCCCCGCGCGGGGGGGGTTCACCCGCAGTCTCGGCCCCCCGTTGCAGTCTCGCGGGTAACGGGGTGCGCGCTGAGGCTGGCGCGGGCTCCCCCGGGTCCGCGCGAGGGGTTAGCGTGGGACGGTGAGCGGAGCGGTGCGGCGCGGGGTGAGGCACGGCGCCTGGGGCGCAGCGATCGCGCTCGCCGTCGGGCTCGTCGCGAGCGGATGCACGGCCGGCGGCGAAGGGCCGGCACCGGTCCGCGCGCTCGAGAGCGGCGACCCGGTCGAGCTCGCACCCGTGACGCTCCAGCTGCCCGACACGGGCACGACCCGGTACGCGGGATACCTCGTCGCCGCCGAGCGCGGCTACTACGAGGACGAAGGCCTCGACGTCGAGATCATCGTGTCCGACGACGAGACGCCTCCGTCCGATGAGGGACTCGAGCCGGCGTCCGGCTTCACCGTCGCCGATCTGGACTGGGCCGTCGCGCCCGCCGACGCCGAGACGGATGCCGGTGCCGATGCCACCGACGCGACCCCCGACGCCGCCGAACCCGACGTCGATGCGGATGCGGATGCGGAGGCGGACGCCGATCCGACGGCGGCCGCCGGTTTCGTCGCCATCGCCCATATCTTCGCCGACCCCACGGCATCGCCGCCGTGGTCCGACGCCGTCTGGGCCGACGCGGAGCGGCTCGAGACCGACGAGGCCTATGCCGATGTCGCGGCGCGCTTCCTCGCGGCGACCGCCAAGGGGTGGGTCTTCGCGCGGGATGCCCCCGACGAGACGTCCGAGATCGTCCTCGCCGCCCGTCCCCTCGACGAGTCCGCGAGCCGGGTGCCGACGATGCGCGAGGTCAACGCGCTCATCTGGCCGGCCGTGGCGGGCTTCGGGATCATCGACGACGCGGCCTGGCAGGTCGCGGTCGACGCTGCCCTCACGGCGGCCGGGGGTCCCCGTCGCCTGCTCGATGGGGATGCTCCGGCCGTGCCCTACACGAACGAGTACATCGAACGCGGACTCGACGCCCTCGAGCGGGACCGCATCGACATCACGGGCGAACGCGTCGCGGGGGCCCGGCAGCCGGATTGAGGCTGCGCGGATGACGACGTTCCGTCTCGGTTCGGCCCCCGTCTGCCGCGCTCTCACTTGACCTCGGGTCGCGGGACGACGAACGTAGCCGAGGAGACCCCGCTGACTGGAGGAACCATGACGGACGATCTGGATGCCGAGACGACCCGACTCGACCGGGCCCACGTGTTCCATTCGTGGTCTGCACAGGGCGCACTGTCGCTGCCGGTCATCGCGGGCGGTGAAGGGACGAGGGTGTGGGATCACGCCGGCAACCGCCTGCTCGACTTCTCGAGCCAGCTCGTCAACGTCAACATCGGCCACCAGCATCCGGCCGTCGTCGCCGCGATCCAGGAGCAGGCCGCCCTGCTCGCCACGATCGGCCCCGCGACGGCGAACCTCACGCGAGCGCGAGCTGCCGAGCGCATCGCCGAGAAGGCGCCCGAGGGGATGAACAAGGTCTTCTTCACCAACGGCGGCGCCGACGCCGTCGAGAACGCGATCCGCATGGCACGCCTGCACACGGGCCGCGACACCGTGCTCTCGACCTACCGGTCGTACCACGGCAACACCGGCGCGGCGATCGTCGCGACGGGCGACTGGCGGCGGATGCCGAACCAGTACGCCCGCGGGCACGTGCACTTCTTCGGGCCCTTCCTGTATCGCACCGAGTTCTGGGCGACGACGCCGGAGGAGGAATCCGAGCGCGCCCTGCACCATCTGGAGCGCGTCATCGAGTCCGAGGGTCCGCAGACGATCGCGGCGATCCTGCTCGAGTCGATCCCCGGCACGGCGGGGATCATGCCTCCGCCCCCGGGCTATCTCGCCGGCGTACGCGCACTGGCCGATAAACACGGCATCGTCCTCATCCTCGACGAGGTGATGGCCGGGTTCGGCCGCACCGGCAAATGGTTCGCGTTCGAGGGGCACGGCGGCGAGCCCGACCTCATCACCTTCGCGAAGGGCGTCAACTCGGGCTACGTTCCCGTCGGCGGCGTCATCATCTCGGATGCGATCGCGGCGACCTTCGACGAGCGCGTCTTCCCCGGTGGACTGACGTATTCGGGGCACCCATTGGCCGCGGCATCCATCATCGCGTCGATCGATGCGATGCAGAGCGAGCGCATCGTCGAGAACGCGCGCCGCATCGGGGAGGAGGCGATCGGGCCCGGCCTCGCTCAGCTCGCCGAGGCTCACCCGCTCATCGGCGAGGTGCGCGGCGAAGGCGTCTTCTGGGCGCTGGACATGGTCAGCGACCGCGCGACCCGCGAACCGGTCGGCGCCGATGTCATCGCGCGACTCAAGAAGGAGCTCATGGCTCGGGGCCTGCTGCCCTTCACGGCGGAGAACCGCATTCACGTCGTGCCACCGTGCGTCGTCACCGCCGACGAGGTGGCCGAGGCCATGTCGATCTACGACGAGGCGCTCACGAGCGTCGAAGCCGACCTCGGCTGAGCGCAGCCCCTTATCTCGAAGAAGAGCATCCACGGAGGGAACACCATGACCGCGAACACGATCCTCGACCACTGGGTCGGCGGCGGCGCCTGGACGGGCGCCGGCACCCGCACCGGAGACGTCTACAACCCCGCGCTCGGGACGGTGCAGAAGTCGGTGCGCTTCGCGACCGCCGATGACGTCGCCGCGGCGGTCGACGTGGCTTCGGATGCCGCGCGCTCCTGGCGCGACGCATCGATCGCCAAGCGCCAGACAGTCATGTTCGCCTTCCGCGAGCTGCTCAATGCGCGCAAGCAGGAACTCGCCGAGATCCTCACCGCCGAGCACGGCAAAGTGCTCTCGGATGCCCTCGGCGAGATCGCGCGCGGCATGGAGGTCGTCGAGTTCGCGTGCGGGCTCGGGCACCTGACGAAGGGCGCCTACTCGGAGAACGTCTCGACGAGCATCGACGTGTACACGCTGCGCCAGCCGCTCGGTGTCGTCGGCATCATCAGTCCCTTCAACTTTCCGGCGATGGTGCCGCTGTGGTTCTTCTCCATCGCGATCGCGGCGGGCAACGCCGTCGTGCTGAAGCCCAGCGAGAAGGACCCGAGCGCGGCCAACTGGCTCGCCGAGCTCTTCACCGAGGCGGGTCTTCCCGACGGTGTGCTCAATGTCGTGCACGGCGACAAGGAAGCCGTCGACGCGCTCCTGGCGAACCCCGGTGTGAGTGCCGTCTCGTTCGTGGGATCGACGCCGATCGCGAAGTACGTCTACGAGACCGCGACGGCGGCCGGCAAGCGCGTGCAGGCCTTCGGCGGAGCGAAGAACCACATGCTCGTGCTGCCCGACGCCGACCTCGACCTTGCCGCCGACGCCGCCGTGAACGCCGGATTCGGCTCGGCCGGCGAGCGCTGCATGGCCATCTCGGTCGTGCTCGCCGTTGACTCGGTCGCCGATGTGCTCGCCGCGAAGGTCGCCGAGCGCATGCGCACACTGCGCACGGGTGACGGCATGCGTGGGTGCGACATGGGTCCGCTCATCACGAAGGTGCACCGCGACAAGGTCGCGTCGTACATCGATGTCGCGGCATCCGACGGAGCCGACGTCCTCGTCGACGGCCGGGATGTCGAGGTCGATGGCGACGCCGACGGCTTCTGGCTCGGACCGACCCTCATCGACCGGGTTCCCACCTCGTCGACGGTCTACACCGACGAGATCTTCGGGCCGGTGCTGTCGATCGTGCGCGTGGAGGGCTATGAAGAGGGCCTGTCGATCATCAACGGCAGCCCCTACGCCAACGGCACGGCGATCTTCACGAACGACGGCGGTGCCGCGCGGCGCTTCCAGCGCGAGGCGACGGTCGGGATGATCGGCGTCAACGTGCCGATCCCCGTGCCCGTCGCGTACCACTCGTTCGGAGGGTGGAAGGCATCGCTGTTCGGCGACGCGAAAGCGTACGGGCCCCACGGGTTCGACTTCTTCACGGCCGAGAAGGCCATCACATCGCGCTGGCTCGACCCGTCGCACGGCGGCCTCAACCTGGGCTTCCCCCAGCACGACTGATACGGGCCGCGCCGCCGCCGCACACCCCTCTTCGCCGAACCCGACCTTTCCCGTCGAACCCGACCACCACGACGTCCGGTTCGGCAGGAAAGGTTCGGCTCGACCCGTCGCACGGCGGCCTCAACCCGGACTTCCCCAGCACGACCGAGACGGGCCGGGCCGGGCCTCCGTCGCCCCCTCCCCGCCCGAACCCGACCTTTCCCGTCGAACCCGACCACCACGACGTCCGGTTCGGCAGGAAAGGTTCGGCTCGACGAGCGAAAGGCCCCGAAGGGCAGGCGAGGCTGGATCAGGCGTGTGCGATGGGACGGTTCTCGTAGAACGTCTGCAGCACGACGGTCGTGCGCGTGCTGACGGATGCTGCGAGCCGAATGTCGCGGATGAGCGACTCGAGGTCGCGCGGGGTCGCGACCCGCACGAACAGCATGTACGCCGCTTCACCGGCGACAGAGTGGCACGCCTCGATCTCGCTGAGATGCTCGAGCAGCTCGGGCGCATTGTCGGGTTGCCCCGGGTCGAGGGGCGTGATCTCGATGAACGCCGACAGCGACTTTCCGACCGCCTCGGGATCGAGCAGCGCGCGGTAGCCGACGATGACGCCGCGCTGTTCGAGTCGGCGCAGCCGCGCTTGCACCGCCGACACCGACAGCCCCACGGCGTGGGATATCTGGGCGAGAGTGGCGCGCGCATCGAGCGAGACCGCTTCGATGATGCGGAGGTCGACAGCATCTTCCATGCATGGAAGAATACCGGCAGTAGAGCCCATTCGCCGGAATTATTCCGGCATCCGCAGCCAGGAGCGATCGGAGGCATCCATGTCCATGACCCAGCACGCCCGTACCACGCAGGTCGTCGTCGGTGAGCCAGAGGTCGTCGAGGACGCTTCGACACGCTCGGCGACCGGGGTGGGCGCAGCGACCGGGACGGGCGCAGCGGACGGCGTCGAGACCACGACCGCGTGGCTTCGCCTGAAGGATGCCGCGATCGCCCTGCAGGCAGTCCAGGCGAAAGACGGGTCGGTCCCCGCGGCATCCGACCATGCCGACGCCCGTGTCGCCGTCGCAACGATCGTCGAGTCCATCCGCGAGCTCGCGCCGCGGTTCCCGCACGATGCCGACTACCTCGAGGCCAGCGTGCGCGACTTCGAGCGCTGGGCCGGAACCGACTTCGGCGTGCCCGACTTCTACGACTCGCTCGTGGCGTTCCAGCCGCAGCAGCACCGGGTCGACGGCATCCGTCATCTCGTCGTCTTCCCGATGTATACGCAGAACGGGTCGCCGAACCGCTTCGTCGAGGCGCTCATCGTGCAGGCGATCTGGCCGGAGTTCATCGCGCAACTCGAGACGGAGTACACCAACCGACTCTTCGTCTCGCTGCGGCTGATCGACTTCACGCCCGGCTACGACACGAACTCGGCCGTGCTCTTTCCCGAGACCGTGGCCATGCGCGAGATCCCGACGTTCACGTGGGGGGCGATCTTCCAGGATCGCGAGGCGGCGCGGTATCGGCGCGTCGTGCGCGCGGCATCCGAGATCACCAAGCTCGAGCTGCCCGCGGACGCGGCGCGCATGCTCGATGACCAGGATCTCGCCGAGAAGACGTTCGTGATGTGGGACCTCATCCACGACCGCACGCACATGCGCGGCGACCTGCCGTTCGACCCCTTCATGATCAAGCAGCGGATGCCGTACTTCCTCTACTCGCTCGAGGAGCTGAGGTGCGACCTCACGGCGTTCCGCGAGAGCGTCGAGATCGAGAAGCGGCTGAGCGCCCTTCGACAGGCTCAGGGACCGGAAGCACACGCTCAGGGACCGGAGGCACAGGCGCAGGGACCGGAGGCACAGGCCCAGGGACCGGAGGCACAGGCCCAGGGGTCGGGGGCTCTGACCGAGGCTGAGGTCGAGATGCTCGAGCACGCTCGGCTCGTGCAGTACGCCGTCATCTTCGACCGGATCTTCCGGTTCGCGATCACCGGTTCGCGCGTGCGCAACTACGACGGGCTGGGCGGGCAGCTGCTCTTCGCGTGGCTGCACCAGCGCGGCGTGCTGCACTGGACCGACACGGCGCTCGCGTTCGACTGGGACGACGTGCCCGCCGCCGTCGTCGCGCTCGGCGATTCGATCGACGAGCTGTATTGGCGTTCGATCGACCGTCCGAAGACGGCGCACTGGCTCGCAGCGTACGACCTCGTGCGCAGCACGCTGACGCCCAACCCCGCATCGCAGTGGGCACGGGGCTTGCCGGACGACATCCTCGCCGGGCCCCCGAAGGGATACACCGACGCCGTGATGGACGACGAGTTCCCGCTGTCGATGTTCTTCGAGGCCCTCGAGAAGAAGATGCGGCCCGTCATCGAATCGACGACGGGCATCCGGGCGGGCGATGAGTGACGCGGGGGTGCACGGACGCCTCGTCCTGATCGCCGGCGCGACCAGCGACGCCGGCGCCGCGATGACG
>NZ_JBHJZS010000061.1:0-6694 GCF_042271185.1 Microbacterium sp. NPDC055910 | reverse complement strand
CAGCGGGCTTCACCCGCTGTCTCGGCGCGCCGTTGCAGTCTCGCGGTCAATACGGGGATGCTGCGCGGCGGGGCGCGTCAGAGGGCCGGGGCACGTCCGGGGGCGAACTCAGGGGGTGAGGGCGGCGCGCAGACGGTCGGGCGCGATGCGCCAGTGACCCAGCAGGTCGCCGTCCACGAGCACGACCGGGATCTTCTCCCACCACTGCGCGTACAGCGCGGCGTCGTCGACGATCGAGCGCTCCTCGACCTCGATGACGTCGGCAACGTCGTCGGGCAGGTCCGCCAGCACGTTCTCGATGACCTCGCGTGCGACGTCGCACAGGTGGCAGTCGGGCTTGCCGATGAGGGTGAGGGTCGTCACCGCAGTCCGTCTTCGGTGGGGTATCCCGCCGCGACCCAGTCGTCCGTGCCGCCCTCGACGTTCGCGGCGTCGTAGCCGCGGGCCTCGAGCACCTCGACGGCCTGCCCCGAGCGCACACCCGACTTGCAGATGACGTCGAAGCCCTCGGCGGGCAACTCGTCGAGGCGTCCGCCGAGCGTGGACATCGGCAGGTTGATGGCGCCGGGGACGCGAACGGCCTCGTACTCCCACGCCTCGCGGACGTCGATCAGCGGGCGGTCGGTGCGGTCCTTCAGCTCATGCACGTCGATCGTCTGCATGGGTCTCCCTCCGGTCGGCGGCAAGACACGAAGCGCCCCTTCGGCAGGCGGAGAGCCTGCCCGGGGGCGCTTGGTGTCGGATGCCGCTTACTTCTTGTTGCGGCGCTGGTGGCGAGTCTTGCGAAGCAGCTTGCGGTGCTTCTTCTTCGCCATGCGCTTGCGGCGCTTCTTGATGACAGAACCCACGGAAACCTCACTAGATCGGGGTCTGGACGCAGAGTCGTCTGCGCCCGGGAACGGGCAATACGGAAAAAATGCCTCGTGACAGCTTACCCGACGTCGGCGATGGGTCGCTGCAGAGCTGCGGTCACGGCGGATTCGGGCACGCGATAGCTGCGGCCGAAGCGCACAGCGGGAAGCTCTCCCGCGTGCACGAGCCGATACACCGTCATCTTCGACACGCGCATCAACTCTGCGACCTCAGCGACGGTCAAGAACCGCACGTCAGGCAGTTCTGCCATGCCGCCCCTCCTCCATGTATCCCCAGTTATGTGCACACTCTAGAGTCACGAGCATACGCGTGTAAACCCGCGTGGCACGTGTGAATGCTGGGACGGGAGTGCTCAGTCGCTTCGCCGCTGTCGCGCCACCCGCTCGCGGGCATCGCGTGCGACCTGGCGCTCGAGCTTGCGGGCATCCCGCAGTGCCTTCTCGGCGTCGCGCGCAGCCTTGCGCGCGTCGCGGAACTTCTTGTCCCCCTCGATGTCGGCATCGTCGACGCCCACCCACGCCGCCCGCTCGGGGGCATCTCCCGCCGCGACCGCCGCGATGTGCGCCTCGAGACCGTCGAGGCTGCGCTCGAGCCCGAAGCCGAACGGATCCGAGTCGTCGAGGAACACCCCGGCGTCGATCGCTTCGCGCAGCGAAGGATAGGCGTCCGCCGTGATGAGCACCCGATAGAGCGCGTCCTCCTTCGCCGTGATCGCGTCGCCGTCGACACCGATCTCGTTCTGACGGCGCAGATAGCCGGCGATGACGGTCCCCGCCCACCGCGCGTGCCCCGTCACGAGAAGCAGCGCCGCCAGCCGCTCTTCGTGTGACAGCGGCGTCCCGGCGAGCGCCTCGAGACCGGCATCCATCCACGCGGCGCTGTTCGGCGTCGTCGGCGCTCCGCTGATGGGGATGTCGAGCATCCACGGATGCTGCAGATACCGCTGCAGCTGCTCGCGGTAGACCGCCGTGAGCCGCTCACGCCAGCTGCCGGCCGTGCGCGCCGCTTCGGACGGCAGCCCGGTCGCCTCCTCCTGCATCAGCAGGATCAGGTCGTCCTTCGCGGTGATGTAGCGATACAGCGACATCGGCGTGAACCCGAGACGCGCGGCAACGGCCGCCATCGACACGGCGCCCAACCCCTCGGCGTCGGCGATCTCGACGGCGGCGTCGACGATCCGCTCGACACTCATCTCGCGCTTCGGTCCGCGCTGCGGGTTCGCGGCGATACCCCACGCGAGAGCGACACCGCGGGGAAGCTCGAGATCTGCGGCATCCGTCATGGGGCTCAGTCTAGGACTGTTTAGCGTGTAAACAGTGTGTTACCGTCATAAACAGTTACCGTTGTAAACAGTTTCCGCCCTATACAGAGAGGTTCCCATGAACGATCCGATGCCCGCTCCCGCCATCGAGGTCCGGGGCCTGCGCAAGTCGTTCCGTCGGCAGAGCGTCCTGGACGGCCTCGACCTGACGGTCGAACGCGGCGAGGTCTTCGCCCTCCTCGGCCCCAACGGCGCCGGCAAGACGACCACGATCAACATCCTCACGACCCTCGCGCAACCCGACGAGGGCACCGCGTCGGTCATCGGCATCGATGTCGTCCGACAGCCCGACGAGGTCAAACGACGCATCAGCCTCACCGGCCAGGCAGCCGCCGTCGACGACGTGCTGACCGGCACCGAGAACCTCGTCATGCTCGCCCGCCTGTCCGGGTTCGCGCCCCGCCGCGCGCGGGAACGCGCGGCGGAACTGCTCGAGCGCTTCGACCTGACGGATGCCGCGGGCAAGCGCGTCGGCGCCTACTCGGGCGGAATGCGCCGTCGCCTCGACCTCGCGCTGAGCTTCGTCGTAGCCCCCGAGGTCCTGTTCCTCGACGAGCCGACGACGGGTCTGGACACGCGCAGCCGCCGCGAGCTGTGGGAGGTCATCCGATCCCTCGCCGACGCCGGCACGACCGTCTTCCTCACGACGCAGTATCTCGAAGAGGCGGACCACCTCGCCGATCGCATCGCGGTTCTCGATGGCGGACGCGTCGTCGCGATCGGCACGGCCGCGCAGCTGAAGGCGCGCATCGGCGGCGACACCGTCGAGTTGCACGACGCACACGGCGGCCTCCTCCGCGAAGTCCCGACGGACGGCACGGTGTCGGGTCTGCGACGTGCTCTCGACGTCCTCGACGAGCAGGGCGTCGACGGCACCGTGACTCTGCGTCGCCCGAGCCTGGACGACGTCTTCCTCACCCTCACCTCGCCCGAGGCGCGTCGCGCCGCAGCGCGCCCCGTCGAGGAGCTCGCATGATCCCCGCGCCGACGTCACCCGCCGCTGACGCGTCGCGAGGCGCGGGCCCATCCCGGACCACCGTCGCCCCCGCCCTGCGGCCGCGCGTGTCGGGACTCACCGCCGAGAGCGTCTTCGTCGGCCGCAGCCTCCGGCATTCGCTGCGCGACGGCGAGTCGCTCCTCATGGCGGTCATGCTCCCGGTCATGCTCATGCTGCTGTTCACGTTCGTGTTCGGCGGCGCGATCGACCCGTCCGGCGGGTACGTCGACTACGTCGTGCCCGGCATCGTCCTGACCTGCGCGGGCTTCGGCGCCTCGTCGACGGCCGTCTACGTCGCCGGCGACATGAAGGCGGGGATCATCGACCGCTTCCGCACGATGCCCATGCGCGCCAGCGCGGTCCTCACCGGACACGTCGTGGCGAGCCTGCTGCGCAACCTCCTGGCGACGGGGATCGTGATCGGTGTCGCGCTGCTGGTGGGATTCCGCCCCACGGCCGACGTGTGGGGCTGGATCGGCGCCGTCGCGGTCATCGCCCTCTACATCCTCACGATCACCTATCTCTTCGCCGCGATCGGACTCGCCGCCGGCAGCCCCGAGGGCGCGAACGGCTACGGCTTCATCATCCTGTTCCTGCCCTACCTGTCCAGCGCCTTCGCACCAATCGACACGATGCCGTCCTGGCTGCAGCCGATCGCGCAGCACCAGCCGGTCACGCCCGTCATCGAGACGATCCGGGGCCTGCTCCTGGGCACGCCGATGGGCGATTCGGCGTGGTGGGCGCTGGGCTGGTGCGCCGCCATCCTCGCGGTCTCGATCGCGTGGGGCTCCTGGCTGTTCCGCCGCAAGGCCGGCCGCCGCTGAGCACCGGGGACCGCCCGGGCGTCGGCGGGAGTCAGCGTCCGGGCAGCCTCTTGAGCGCGTTCGCGACGGCGTACCGAGCGGATGCCGCGGCCCGGCCGACGACGTCCGCCGCGTGCGCGGCGGACTCGGGAAGAGTCGACGCAGCGGCGAGGCCGTAGTCGGTGCCGTCGCTCAGGAACGGCATGAGCCAGTCGTCGATCTGGTCGAGTGGTTCGGGCGCGAGGCTGTAGAACCGGTGCTGACCCTCTTCGCGCACCGATACGAGATGGGCCTCGCGCAGCACCTTGAGGTGCTTCGAGACCGTGGGCTGGCTCGCCCCGAGCTCCTGGACGATCTGCGACACGCTCGTGCCTCGCTCACTCGCGGCGGAGCGGTCGAGCAGGAGTCGCAGGATGTCGCGACGGGTACCGTCCGCGATCACGTCGAAGATGTCCGCCATGTGCTCAGATTAGCCGGGCGCTCCGCGGAGTACCATGAGGCCCTACCGTGGGACGGTGACGAGGAGGACGCCTATGGCGGACGCGAGACGCGCGTCTGGCAGGTCGGTCCTCCAGCGGGTGGGCCACGACGTCATGGAGTTCTTCCGCGATCTGACGCAGCGCTCCCCCGCCCGGGTCGCGATCCTCGTCTACGTCGCGCTGATCCTGCTGTTCACGGGGCTGTTCTCGCTGCCCGTCGCCGCCGACGACGGCGGCGTGACCCCCTTCGCCGACGCGTTCTTCACCGCCGTCTCGACGATCTGCGTCACGGGGCTCGCGACGGTCGACATGGCCACGCACTGGTCGCCGTTCGGTCAGGTCCTGGTCTTCCTCGGCGTGCAGATCGGGGCGCTCGGCGTGCTCACGATCGCGTCGATCCTGGGACTGGTCATCTCGCGTCGGCTGGGCCTGCGCGCCAAGCTCATGGCGGCGAGCGATTCGAACCCGCTGCGCAGCCACGGCGGTCCGGTCAACGAGGGGCAGACCGTTCAGCTCGGGCAGATCGGCAGTCTGCTCGCGACGGTCGCGCTGTCCACGCTGGTCATCGAGGCCGTGGTGGCGGTCCTGCTCTATCCGGGGCTCCTGCTCGCCGGCATCCCCTGGCACACCGCCGCGTGGGAAGCGCTGTACTTCGCGGCGATGGCGTTCACGAACACGGGCTTCACGCCCAACGCCGAGGGTCTCGCGCCGTTCGCGCACGACTACGTCTTCCTCACGGCGCTCATGGCGGGGGTCTTCCTCGGCTCGATCGGATTCCCGGTCATCTACACGCTGCGCAAGCACCTGTGGCACGTGCGCCGGTGGTCGCTGCACACGAAGCTCACGCTCATCACGACCGTCGCGCTGTTCTTCGCCGGCGGTGTCGTCTTCCTCATCCTCGAGTACGACAACCTGCTGACCCTCGGCCCGCAGGATGCGTTCGACACGACGTTCCAGGCGTTCTTCCTCTCCGCGATGACCCGTTCGGGGGGCTTCTCCCTGCTCGACGTCGGCGAGCTCAATCAGTCCAGCCTGCTGATGGCGTGCATGCTCATGTTCGTCGGCGGAGGATCCGCCTCGACGGCGGGCGGCATCAAGGTGACGACCCTCGCCGTCATCGGCCTCGCCGTCTGGTCGGAGGCCAGGGGACGCGCATCCAATCAGGTCTTCGGCCGCAGGATCCCCAGCGACGTGCTGCGCGTCGCGCTCTCGGTCGTCGTGTGGGGCGCCACGATCGTCGCGCTGTCGACGATCATCATCACGCAGATCACGAAGGCCGACCTCGGCGACGTGCTGTTCGAAGTCATCTCGGGCTTCGCGACGGTCGGGCTGTCGACAGGTCTCACGGCCGAGCTGCCCGACGCCGCGAGTTACGTCCTGGCCATCACGATCCTGATGGGCCGCGTTGGTACAGTGACTCTCGCCGCGGCGGTGGCCGCGTCATCCCGTTCGCAGCTGTATTCGCTGCCCGTGGAAAGGCCCATCGTTGGTTGAGAAGATCCGCAGCGATGCGCCTGTCCTCGTCATCGGGCTCGGGCGCTTCGGCGCCGCGTGCGCGGGTGAGCTCGACCGTCTCGACCGCGAGGTGCTCGCGATCGACGCGAGCCTCGATCTCGTGCAGAAGTGGTCGGAGCGGGTCACGCACACCGTGCAGGCCGACGCGCGCAACATCGACGCGCTGACGCAGGTCGGAGCGCAGGACTTCCAGATCGCCGTCGTCGCGGTCGGCACGTCGATCGAGGCGTCCGTGCTCATCACGGCGAACCTCGTCGACCTCAAGATCCCGCAGATCTGGGCGAAAGCGGTCTCGCAGTCGCACGGCAAGATCCTCGCGCGCGTCGGCGCGAACCATGTCGTCTACCCCGAACGCGAGGCCGGAGAGCGCGTCGCGCACCTCGTGAGCGGCCGCATGCTCGACTTCATCCGCTTCGACGACGACTTCGTGCTCGCCAAGATGTACCCGCCGCGGTTCATCCGGGGCGTCGGGCTCAACGAATCGGGCGTGCGCACGAAGTACCGCGTCACCGTCGTGGGCGTGAAGAGCCCCGGCAAGCCCTTCCGCTACGCCGAGGCCGACACCGTCGTGACCAACCACGACCTCATCATCGTGTCGGGGACGAACTCCGACATCGAGCGCTTCGCCTCCCTCGACCGCTGACCCGCCGCCCTTTCTGACGGCGAGACTGCAACGGCGGGCCGAGAGTGCGGGGTAACCCCGCAC
>NZ_JBHJZS010000060.1:0-7006 GCF_042271185.1 Microbacterium sp. NPDC055910 | reverse complement strand
CCGCAACAGGCCGCCGAGACTGCGGGGCCCACCCGCTGTCTCGACCCGCCGATGCAGTCTCGCGGTCAATGGCGGGGGAGATCGACGCGACGGTCGCTCGCGACGGTGTCCGCCCCGGGGCGGGTGTCTGTGTGGACACAGCGCGCGACCCTCGCCACCGCCGGCGCGGGGCGTCGAGAGATCGCGGGGCTCTGCATCGAGTAGTCTCGGCCGTGATGTTCAGCTTCATCATTTCGTTCCACTGACGGTCCTGCGCCCCGCCCCTCGCAGCTCCTGACCGACCAGGGCGGGGCTTCGTGCGCCTCGGCGCGCCGGCCCTCGAACGAAGATCCGCGCAGCGCGCGCGTAGATCGCTGAACAACGGAGATATCCCTGTGTCTACCCGCCGACCGTCCTACCGCGTCGTCCTGAGAAGCCCGGGCATCCGCCCCGCCTTCATTCCGAGCATCATCGGACGACTCTCTCTCGCCACGTCCGGCCTGGCCCTCATCTTCCTGCTGGAGGAAGCGACCGGATCCTTCGCGATCGCCGGCGTCATCACCGCCGCCCTCGGGCTGGCGAACGTCATCGCCACTCCCTGGAGATCCCGACTCATCGATCGCTTCGGGCAACGGCGCATCCTGTCAGTGCTCGGCGGTGTCCATGCCGTGTCTCTCATCGCGCTGGCACTTCTTCCCACTGCCCCGCTCACGGTGCTTCTGATCGTGTGCGTCATCGCGGGAGCGTCCTCGCCACCCTTCGGTGCGACGATGCGCGTCGTGTGGTCGACAGCGCTTCCCGCCGGGCCGCTTCGAACGCGCGGGTTCAGTCTTGACGCCGTGGCCGAGGAAGTGACCTTCGCCGTCGGTCCGCTCGTCGCCGCCGCTCTCGTTGCGGTGTCCGGTCCACTCGCAGCGCTCATCTTGTCCGCGGCGTGCGTCTCGGTAGGGAGCGGCCTGTTCGTACTCAGCGGGCTGTCCCGCGCCCAGCGAGGATCGCGGCACACCGATCGCACCGCGCCGGCCGCCATCACTCCGCTGCGCACGCGCGGGTTCGTCCCCGTCATATTCGTGATGACCGCACCCGGCCTGATCCTTGGCGCGATAGAACTTGCAGCCCCGGCTCTGGCAGTCGAAGCCGCCGCACCCGCGCTCGCTGGCGTTCTTCTGGCGGTGTTCGCCGGGTCGAGCGCACTCGGCGGGCTTCTGTTCGGCAGCCGCCGCCTCCCCGGCTCGCTCGCAACCCAGCTGCTCATCCTCGTCGGGGCGCTCATCGCCTTCGCGAGCGCCACGGGCGTAATCGGCGGCGTTGCGGCCGGCCTGATCGGATTCGCGCTAGCGGGGCTCTGCCTCGCCCCCATCCTCATCGTCGGCTACCTCGCCGCAGACGACCTGGCCGACGCGCGAGTGAAAACCGAGGCCAGCAGCTGGATCAACACCGCGATCAACTTCGGCGCTGCCATCGGCGCCCTCATCTACGGTGTCATCACGGACGCGGCCACCCCCGGCTGGGCCCTCGCGGGAACGGCGATCGTGGCGGCTGCGTTCGCGACGCTCGGGGCTCCGTTTCTGCTGCGAACCTCGGCAAGGCGGATGCCGCATGAGAATGGCGGGGGTGCTCATGCCGTCCATTCTGACGAGGGTCACCGACATTGAAACTCCCAGATGAGCCCCCGTTCCCGATCGGTGGGAAACCCCTTCCCTGATGGCCTGGGGAGGAACGAACGCAGCGCGCTCACTCGCCCGCCCCCGCCGCATCCGCCCACGACCGCGAGACCGCAACGGGCCGCCGAGACTGCGGGGTCCACCCGCTGTCTCGGCCTGCCGATGCAGTCTCGCGGTCAGTGGCCTGCACAGTGGCCTGCAAAGTGGACGCGACGGCGGGAGTCGAACCCGCAGCACGACCGGGTATGAGCCGGTGTCCGGGACCACCCGGATCGCCGCGATGCCCCACGGTACCGATCCCGTCCGGCCCGCCGACGGAATGTGTCGATACGTGTCGCCGTGCGTCGCCACATGACGACACCCCGGGGCGCCGGTGGTCAGCCCCGGTCGCGACGGGCCGGCGGCGGCGAAGTCAGGGCGCGCAGCATCCGCTCGATCGTTTCGCGGAGTTCGCCGCGAGCCGGTTCGGCGAGATCGGTCGCGTACTCGACGCCCGCGGGGATCCAGCTCAGGCCGTACATCGTCTCGCGGAAGTCCGCCCCGCCGACGGGCCACCGCGTGTGCGACTCGTCTTCGGCCTCGGCGCCCTGCCCCCACTGCCCGAAGTAGTCGCGCATCTCGTCGAGTGGAAGCTCCATGACGGCGTCGGCTTCGACGGGCTGCCGGGCCCAGGACCGGGCGACGAGGATGAACTCCTCGATCTCGTCGGGGGTGAGGGGCTTGGGCTCGAACAGCACACGAGTGTGCTCGACGGACTCGAGCCGGTCGACGCGGAACGTGCGCCAATCATCCCGCTCGAGGTCCCAGCACAGCAGGTACCAGTGCCGGTCGGCGGGCGCCAGCGCGTGCGGATCGACCCGCCGCCTCGTCACCTCTCCCGACGCCGCGGTGTACGTGAAGCGCACCCGTTCGTGGTCGCGACACGCGAGCGCCAGCTCCCCGAGCACCTCGCTCGAGACCGCCGCGCCGGCGTTGATGCCCGCCGGCTGCACGGTCTCGGCGAGCGCGTTGACCCGTCGACGAAGCGGAGCGGGCAGCACCTGCTCGAGCTTCGCGAGCGCCGTCAGCGTCGTCTCGGGCCCCGAGACGAGACGCTGGGATGCCGCGACCCGCAGCCCGATCGCCATGGCGACGGCCTCTTCGTCGGTGAGCAGGAGCGGCGGCACCGCGCTGCCGGCCTCGAGTCGATACCCCCCGGATGCACCGGGCGACGACTCGATGCGGTACCCGAGGTCACGCAGTCGCTCGACATCCCGGCGCACGGTGCGCTCGGTCACCCCGAGCCGGGAGGCGAGCTCGGACCCCGGCCAGTGCCGATGCGTCTGCAACATGTTGAGGAGCGAGAGCGCGCGCGTCGTCGTATCGGACATGCTCCAAGAATGCCGGACATTGCGGACAGAAGCTGGCCGGGTAGCGAAGTACCGTCGCGGCATGACGAACGAACCGATCATCGAAGCGCAGGGTCTCACCAAGCGCTTCACCGTCAAGAAGCAGACCGTCGAGGCGGTCACCGACCTCACCTTCCGGGTCGCGCGGGGCGAGCTCGTCGCCTTCCTCGGCCCCAACGGCGCGGGCAAGTCGACGAGCCTGCGCATGCTGACGACCCTCATCCCACCGACCTCGGGCACGGCACGCGTCGTCGGTTTCGACATCCTGCGCCGCCCCGCCGACGTGCGGGCCCGCATCGGCTACGTCGGGCAGCTGACGAGCGGCAGCTTCGCGCAGCGCGTGCGCGATGAGCTGCTCAGCCAGGGCGCGTTCTACGGAATGTCGGCGGCGGCATCCCGCGCGCGCGCCGACGATCTCATCCAGTCCCTCGACCTCGCTCCGTTCGCGATGCGCTCCGTGCAGCAGCTGTCGGGCGGCCAGAAGCGCCGCCTCGACATCGCCCTCGGACTCGTGCACGCGCCGCCGCTGATCTTCCTCGACGAGCCGTCGACGGGCCTCGACCCGCAGAGCCGGGCGAACCTGTGGCAGCACATCCTCGATCTGCGCGCCCAGCACGGCACGACCGTGTTCCTCACGACGCACTACCTCGAAGAGGCCGACCGCTACGCCGAACGCGTCATGGTGATGGACAAAGGACGGGTCATCGCCGACGACACGGCGCACCACCTCAAGGCGAACCTCGCCGGCGACGTGCTGACCCTCGGGTTCGCGACGGAGACGGATGCTGCGCGGGCGGTCGCCGTCGTGCAGGGGCTGACCGACCGCGAGGTGCGACACGGGCCCGCGGCATCCATCACCGTGACAGCACCCGACGGGGATGCGCTCCTGCCCGCGGCCGTGCGCGCGCTCGACGCGTCGGGAGTGCGCGTCGAGCGCGCGACGGGAGTGCCGCCGACCCTCGACGACGTCTTCCTCGCGCTCACGGGACGCACACTGCGCGAATCGGGCGAGGGCGAGCCCGTCACCGACGACGAACAGACCGAGAAGACAGGAGCCCAGAGATGACCACGACCGACACCGCCGTGCGGGCGAACGCCGCCCGCGACACGTGGAACGTCCTCACGCGCGAGCTGAAGCCGGTCCTGCGCGACCCGTTCACGCTCATCTTCAGCCTCGTGCAGCCGCTCGTCTTCCTCGGACTGTTCGCCCCACTGCTCATCGGCTCGTCGGGTCAGCCCGTCGGCGAGACGCTGCAGTGGTTCGTGCCCGGTGTCGTCGTCATGATCGTGCTGTTCGGCACGGGGGCGGTCGGGTCGAACCTGCAGTACGAGATGATGACGGGCTCGCACGAGCGCACGCTCGTCGCTCCACTGTCGCGTTCGTCCCTGCTCGTGGGGCGCGCCCTCAAGGAGATCGCACCGATCGTCGTGCAGGCGCTGATCATCGTGCTCATCGCGTGGCCCTTCGGGTTCCGCATCGATGTGCCCGGCCTCGTCATCGGGCTCGCGCTGCTCGCCGTGTTCGGCGTGGGGCTCGGGTCGCTGTCGTACGCGCTCGCCCTGAAGACGAAGGACCGCGAGTGGCTGTTCTGGGGCGTGCAGCAGACCCTGATCTTTCCGCTGCTGATCCTGTCGGGCATGCTGCTTCCGCTCGATGAGGGTCCGGCGTGGATGCGCGTCGTCGCGACGGTCAACCCGGTCAACTGGGTCGTGCAGGCCGAGCGGGCGCTGTTCGCGGGCGATCTGGCGTCGCTCACGGTCGTGTGGGGGTGGGTCGCGGCGATCGTGCTCGCCGCGGTGGGGCTGTGGGTCGGCATCCGAGCCATGCGGCGTTCGAGCTGATCCAGACCGCCTCCGCGGTGGATGCCGCGCGGCAGGCAGGAACCGATGTTGCGTGCACCGACCCGCCGATGCGACATGCGTTGCACGGTGACCCGGCTTCCTGCCTACGGCGCGCCGAGACCGGTGAAAACGGGGTCTCGCACCGCACTAGGCTCGGGGAATGGTGACGGCGAGGCGGAGGGACATCCCCGCTGTCGCCACTGCCCTGACGCTCGTGGCCGTCGGGACGATCGCCGGAGCCGCGCTGGGCGCGAGCCCGGCATCGGCGGCCGAGTTCACCCCGTCCGCCCTGGACCTCGCGCCGGATGCCGCGCGCGCCGACCGTGACGTCGCGATGGCGTGGGCGGCTCGCGTGCTGCTCGTGCTCGCTCTCGCCTGGCTGTTGATCGGCATGCTCGCCGCGCAGACGCGCCTCGTCCGGCGCCCCGGCGCCGCGGCCGCGCGCGCGACCTGGCTCGCCTCGACGAGACCGTGGCGTGCCCGCGAGTCGACGCTCGGGATGCTGACTCTCGACCGGGTCCTGCTCGTGGTCGTGCCGGTCGGGCTCCTGGTCGCGACGCGGGCGGTGCAGACGTCGTTCCTGTCCTGGAGCTATCTCGCCGTCGACATCGGCGCGTGGGTCGTCTTCGCCGCCGTCGCGCGGCTGCTCGTCGGTCCCGGTCGCTCGCCGTACCCCCTCATGGCCGCCGTCGGCGGTGTCGTCGTGCTGCGCTGCGTGCTCTCGCTCGCCGTGGTGTCGGTCGTCGGCCCCGGTGGCTACTGGTCGACGCTGTGGGAGTCTGCCCTCTTGCGGTTCCCTTACATCGTGCTTGCCCTGGGGCTGCTGCTGTGGGTGTTCGTCGCGGGCGTGTGGGCGACGTCGGTGCAGTTCGGCGCGCGTCGCGCGATCGGGATCGTGCTCGCCTCAGCGGGCAGTGGGCTGGTCGTGCCGGCCGTCGCGCTCGCCGTCGTGGGGCTGGATCGGGCGCTCGCGCTGTGGCACAGCGAGCTGGGATTCCTGCCGCCGGGCCTGGGTGTCGCGTCGTATGTCGAGGTGCCCGGGGCAGCGGCCTGGCTCGCGGCGGGCCTCGGAGCAGCGCTGTGCGCCGTCGGACTCGTGCTGGCGCTGTCCCGCCAGCCCGCGGCATCCGTCCGTCGCTGACTCGGGCGGATCCGACCGGACGACGGTCAGACGGTGCGGTCGAACGCGCCGTTGCGGGTCGAGACGATCTCCTTGCCGAGCGGCATGAGTGAGATCGGCACCATCTTGAAGTCGGCGATCGCCATCGGGATGCCGATGATCGTGATGCACAGCGCGATGCCCGAGAGGATGTGTCCGAGGGCGAGCCACCATCCCGCGAGGATCACCCAGAGGACGTTGCCGAGGAACGATCCGACGCCCGCGGTCGGCTTGGGCACGACCGTGCGGCCGAACGGCCAGAAGACGTAGTTGGCGGTGCGGAACGACGCGATCGCCCACGGGATCGTGATGATCGGGATGCAGAGCAGGATGCCGGCGACGACGTAGCCGACCGCGAGCCAGAAGCCCGCGAAGATCAGCCAGATGATGTTGAGGATGACGCGCACGAGGACCATTGTGGTGCGTCGGCCTGTGAGCCGCCCCGGGAGGTTCGTGCGCCTCAGTCTGCCCCCAGCCAGCGCATCGAAGGCCATCTGCGGCAAGTGAACGCGGAGGGCGGACGTTCACTTGCCTCACTCTGCTGCTGTGGCGGGCGATCGGCCGCAGAATGAGGCAACCGAGAGCTGGGCTGAATTGCGTGCGCTCCAGGGGGCGGCCCCGGAACTCGATTGCCTCACTCTGTCGGCGTCCTGGCAGTCTGGGCGCGGAGTGAGGCGAATGAGCGTGCGTGCGCGGGGTTCACTTGGCTCAGTCTGCTGTGGTTCTGGGGGCGTAGCAGCAGAGTGAGGCAACGGAACGGCCGGACGCGCAGCGGCAGAGTGGCGAACGAGCCGTGAGGGCTGGGTCAGAATGAGGCGAACGAACGAGGGCCCGATCAGGATGCCGCGCCGCGGCGCTGCACGCGACGGAGCAGCGCGACGGCGCCGGTGATCAGCAGCACGACGCCGACCGTCCCGCAGCATCCCCACTCATCCCCGCGAGACTGCAACGGCGCGCCGAGACTGCGGGTGAAC
>NZ_JBHJZS010000059.1:0-7289 GCF_042271185.1 Microbacterium sp. NPDC055910 | reverse complement strand
GGCGGCGTGGCGGCGCGGCTCCGGCTTCGCCGTGCGTTGACTTGCGCCTTGTGCGGGGGACACGCCGGGTGCGGCGCGCATTAGCCGCAAGTCGACGATGGGTGGGGCGCGCTGCGGCGGGGCGGCAGGGCACCGGGGCACCGCTCGCGTGCGTTGACTTGCGGCTTGTGCGGGGGACACGCCGGGCGCGGCGCGCATTAGCCGCAAGTCGACGATGGGTGGGGCGCGCTGCGGCGGGGCGCCGGGGCACCGCCCGCGTGCGTTGACTTGCGGCTTGTGCGGGGGACACGCCGGGGGCGACGCGCATTAGGCGCAAGTCGACAGAGCGGGCGCGACCTCAACGCGGGCGCGACCTCAACGCAGGCGCGCCCTCGACGGGCGCGCCCGCGGGGTCAGGGACGCGGGGCGTCGCCGGCGGGAGGGGTCGACGAGACCTGGACGCCGGTCTGGCGCTCGAGAAGGTCGCGGATCTGGATGAGGAGCTCGGTCTCGGTGGGCGCGGGCGGCTCTTCGACCACGCCGGCCTTGGCCGCCTGGATCTCTTTCCACTTGTTCATCGGGAAGACGAACACGAAGTAGACGACGATCGCGACCGCGAGGAAGCTGATGAGCGCATTGATCAGGCCGCCGACCGGGAACGTGACCGTGCCGCCGTAGAGGTCGGGCACGGGGAATCCGATCGCGCCGTCCTCCTGCGGCTTCCAGAAGATCGAGATGAGCGGCGTGATGATGCTGTCGACGATCGCGGTGACGACCGCGGTGAACGCCGCTCCGATGACGACGGCGACGGCAAGGTCGATGACATTGCCCCGCATGATGAAGTCTTTGAAGCCCTTGATCACAGGGTCCCCCTTGGTGTCGCCGACTTCCGCCGGTTATGAACCCGTCGATGCGGGGGAGGATTTCGCCTCCGGCTTCGATGATGCCGAAGACGACGACGCGGTGCCAGAAGACGAGCCGGAGTCACCGGAATTGCCCGACGTGCTTCCGCCGCCGGCCCGCGAGTCGGTGCGGTAGAAACCGGAGCCGTTGAAGGTCACGCCGATCGAGCCGTACTCCTTGCGCAGCGCGCCGCCGCACTCGGGACATTCGGTGAGCGTGGGGTCGGCGAAGGACTGGACGGCGTCGAAGCGGTGGCTGCACTGCTTGCAGGCATAGGCGTAGGTCGGCATGGGCTGCTCTCGGGTGGGATCTCAGCGTCGCTCGGGCGACAGGGTCAGGGTACGGGTGGGCGTCACGATGCCGGAGACGGGCTGGTCCAGCTCGTCGAAGGGAACCTCGTCGAGCACTTCGGAGTCGTACACGACGGCGTAGACGGGAGGACGCCGCTCCATCGAGCCGAGCGTCTTGTCGAAGTATCCGCGGCCCCAGCCCAGCCGCATCCCGTCGCGGGCGACCGCCGCGGCCGGGATGATCATGAGGTCGACGTCGTTGACGGCGATCGGCCCCAGCACTTCGCCGACCGGCTCCGGCATGCCGAACAGCCCCTCGGCGATGTCGCCGTCAGCCGCGGCGACCGACCAGTCGAGCAGGCCATCGGCGCGTGTGATGGGCAGCAGAACCCGGATGCCGCGGGCCACAGCCGCGTCGACGAACTCACGGGTTCCCGGCTCGGTCGTCGTCGACAGGAAGCACGACAGGCTCGTGGCGCCGAGCTCGGCCACGAGGGCGTCGAGCTGTGCGCTGATGCCCTTCGCCGCGGCATCCCGTGCACCGTCCGAGAGCAGTTGGCGGCGCTCGCGCAGGTCGGCGCGCAGAGCGCGCTTCGCGTCGACGAGGTCGGGGGCCATGCCCAGAGTCTAATCGCGGTGTGTCGTGCACCGGCCGGAGCCGCGTGACACCTGGTTCGCAGGTGCATGCTCTGCTCGGTTTGTCGGACGACCCCTCGCGGGACTTCCATCCTTTCCCCGATGGCACGGCGGGTCGAAGTCGGAAGGATGGGCGCGATACCCGAGATCGATCCCGTCGGCGTCCGGCTCGTGCGAGCCCCCGATGGCATACCGAGACTCTTTCAAGGAGGAGAGACCGATGAACAAGCGCGTAGCGGTGCTGGGCGGCGGAAACGGCGCCCACATGATGGCCGCAGACATGAAGCTTCGCGGACACGAGGTCCGCATGTTCGAGATGCCGGAGTTCGCCGGCCGTCTCGAGCAGCTCTTCGCGACCCGAACGGTCAAGGTCACGTCCGTCCTCAACGAGGACGTGCTCCTGGACGTCGTCACCTCTGACATCGACGAGGCCGTGTCGGGAGCCGACTACATCCTCGTCGTGACCCCCGCGTTCGCACACGCCGCATACGCCCAGCTGCTGAAGGGTCGGGTGAACCGCGACCAGATCCTCGTGTCGTTCCCCGGCGCCTTCGCGGCGCTGGAGTTCCGCAAGGCGCTCGAGGGCGAGGACTGCCCCGTCATCGCGGACGCCAACAACCTGCCCTACGACGTGCGGCTGAGCGGACCGGCCTCGGTCGCCCTGCACGGCTACAACGACATCAACATCGCGTTCCTGCCGGCCAGCAAGGGTCCCGAGCTGTTCGATCAGGTGCGCGAGGACCTCTTCCCCTTCACGCGGCTCTACGACGATGTGCTCGAGTGCGGCCTGAGCATCGTCAACCCCACGGTGCACACGGGGCCGTGCCTGCTCAACGTCAGCCACATCGAATCGCCCTCGCGCGAGTTCTTCCTCTACGAGCACGGGGTCACGCCGTCGTCGATGAAGGTCAACGTGCAGCTGGACCGGGAACGCAAGTCCCTGGGCGCGGCGCTGGGCTACCACCTGCGACCGGTCGAGGACTTCAGCGGCCTGCAGGAGGACTACACCTGGCAGGATCTGTACAAGGCTCTGCACGGCGAGATCGCGCTGACGCCGATCTCCGGGCCCAACAGCATCCACAATCGATACCTCACCGAGGACGCCCCCTACGGACTCGTTCCGTGGGTCGCGATCGCCGGCGTGTTCGGAGTCGACATGCCCCTGACCACGTCGATCCTCGCGGTGTACAACGTCATCCACGAGACCGATTGGTTCGCGGACGGGCTCGGCTTGGAAGAGCTGGGCCTGGACGGTATGGATGCCGCGGCGATTCGCCGCTACGTCACGACGTGTGAGAGGTGACCCGGTGAACACCAGAAAGACCTCGCGCCGCGTGCGCGTCGGCACGGTCGTGACCTTCATGGGCGCGATCGTGGCCTACCTGATCGGTTCGGGCTTCGCCACGGGCCAGGAGTCGATGCAGTACTTCTCGTCGTTCGGCGCCGCCGGCGCGACGGGTGCGCTGATCATCACGCTCGCCCAGTACGCGTATTTCACCATCGTCGCGCTGCGCGACGGGCGCAACCTGCGTCTGAAGTCCACGAACGAGATCTTCGAGTACTACTGCGGCAAGTACCTCGGCAAGTTCTTCGGCATCTTCGCGCCGGCCTTCTTCTTCTGCATGTACGCCGTCATGCTCTCGGGAGCCGGTGCGGCACTCGAGCAGCACTTCGGCTGGAACGTGCAGATCGGCATCTTCGCGATGGCGATCGCGACACTGCTCACGGTCATGCTCGGACTCGACGGGCTCGTCTCGATCATGTCGAAGCTCGGCCCGGTCATCGTCGCGCTGGCGATCATCGTCGGCATCGTCGGCATCGTGATGAACCCCGGCGGCATCGCGGATTCGAACGAGACCCTCGCCGACATCGACGTGCTGCAGGCCGCACCGAACTGGGCGATCTCGGGCTTCATCTTCCCGGGCATCGGCCTGCTCATGCTCGTGCCGTTCCTCGCGGGCATCGGCCGCAAGGCGCGCAACGACCGGGAAGCCGCCGTCAGCGGATTCGTCGGCGCGCTGACCTTCGTGATCGCCGTCGCGATCGTCGCCTTCGGCCTGCTCGCCAACATCGGCGAGGTGTACGACCAGCAGATCCCGATGCTGTGGATCGCCGACCAGGTGTTCGCGGGCTCCGGGCTGATCTTCTCGATCGTGCTGTTCGCGGGGATCTACACGACGGCCGTGCCGCTGCTGTGGGTCGCCGTCAACCGCATCGAGAGCAACGACAAGAGCACGCGTGCGCGCATCCTCGCCCTCATCGGCACGGTCGTCGCCGTGCTCCTCGCGCAGGTGCCGTTCGCGAACCTCGTGAACCTGCTCTACCCGATCGCCGGCTACCTGACGCTCATCCTCCTCGTGTGCATCGTCGTGCGGCAGATCCGCAACGCCCGGGCGCGGAAGAAGGGCATCGACGTGTACGACGTGCCCTACGCGCGGTACCCCGTCGACGAGCGCGCGTAGCGGACCACCGACGCCGAGATCAGGGCGCTGCACCCACCGGTGCGGCGCCCTGATCGTCGTTCGTGAGGGACGATGGATGCACCGGTGTCAGGAGGAGGACGGCGTGCAGGGTCGGCTGAAGGACGAAGTCCAGGTTCTCGTGGACCGGCTCGCCGCGAGCACGGCGCAGTCCGTCGCGATCGATGACCCCGACGGCCACATCATCGCGTTCAGCCGGCACTACGGCGACGAGGACGGCTACCGCCTCAAGCTCGTCTTGGAACGCGAAGTGCTCCCGGAGTACCGCGACTTCTTCGCACCGTACGTGCGCGGTCTCGTCGACGGCACGAAGCCGTCGCCCGTGCGGGTTCCCGCCGCCCCCGAGCTCATGGTGGTGGGGCGGATCGGCTACCCGATCCGGGCGAACGATCGCGTCATCGCCATCCTCTGGTTCATCGATCGCGGAGTCGACCTTCCGCACGCTACGATCCAGGACTACTGCGCCCTCTTCGCCGACCTGCTCGCCCAGAGACACCGCCGCGGGATGCCGCCCGCGCTGAGCGCGTCGGGTGAGAGCGTGCGCCGCCTGCTGACCGGCCAGGAGAGCGCGCTCGATGACATCACGTCGTGGCTCACCGACGCGGGGACGGGATTCTTCGTGCTCGCGAGCCTCGACGACCGACGGGCTTCCCCCGCCTCCCGCCGGGTGATCGAGCGGCTGCCCCGCGGGATCGCGAGCGGACGTCTGTCGATCGCGTGCCTGACACGGCTCGACGGCCTCGACGTCGCCGTCTACGGCGGCAGCTACGCCGATCCCGATGAGGCGGAGCGGGATGCTGCCGAGCTGATCGCGCACGCCGGGCGGGCGATACCGCCCGGGCACCGCGGCATCGGGCTCGCGGGCGTCGGCGAGCTTCCCGGCATCCGTCGTCTGTATGTCGAGGCGGCGCTCACGGCCTTTGTGACGCGGCATCTGCACCGGCGGACGCCGGTCAGTCAGGCCGAGACGATGCAGAGCCACCTCGCCGCCCTGTGCACCCCGCTCAGCGTGCGGGAATCGCCGGCCGTCGAAGCGCTCAAGACGCTGCTGCTGGACCGGGACGGGTTCGCGTTCGACACGATCGGCGCGTTCCTGCACTCCGACGGAACCCTGGCCGACGTCGTGGAGCAGCTGCGGATCCACCGGACGACGCTGCACTACCGGACGGCGCAGATCGAAGCGCGCACGGGGCTGGACGTGCAGGTGCCAGCGGAGATGTTCCTCGCCGCGGGCGTGTGGCTGAGAGTCGCGGCGGACCGGTCGAAGCTTGCACACCTGCTCGCGCAGCGGTAGGGGCCGGGACGATGTCGGACGCGCCGGTAGAGTAGCGGGCATGTCGCAGAAGACCTTCAAGGCCGTCATTCCCGCCGCCGGGCTGGGGACGCGTTTCCTCCCCGCCACGAAGGCGATGCCGAAAGAGATGCTGCCCGTCGTCGACAAGCCGGCGATCCAGTACGTCGTCGAAGAGGCCGCCGGTGCCGGCATCGACGACATCCTCGTGATCATCGGGCGCAACAAGAACGCGATCTCGAACCACTTCGACTCGGTGCCCGAGCTCGAGGTCAAGCTCAAGGACAAGGGCGACGACGAGCGCCTGCGCCGCGTGCTCGAGTCGAGCGACCTCGCCGACATCCACTTCGTGCGGCAGGGTGAGCCCAAGGGGCTCGGCCACGCCGTGCTGCGTGCCCGCGCCCACGTGGGCGATGCGCCGTTCGCCGTGCTGCTCGGCGACGACCTCATCGATGAGCGAGACGAGCTGCTGACGCGCATGCTCGCCGAGCACGAGCGCACGGGCGCCGCGATCATCGCGCTCATGGAGGTCGATCCCGACAGCATCCACATGTACGGTGCCGCAGCCGTCGAGCACACCGACGACGACGATGTCGTGCGCGTGACGGGCCTGGTCGAAAAGCCTCCGCGCGAAGATGCGCCCTCGAACCTCGCCGTCATCGGGCGGTACGTGCTCGCTCCGTCGGTGTTCGACATCCTCGAGCGCACCGAGCCGGGCAAGGGCGGCGAGATCCAGCTCACCGACGCGCTGCAGGAGCTCGCGGCCGACCCGGACGGGCCCGGCGTGTACGGGGTCGTGTTCCGCGGTCGCCGGTACGACACCGGGGATAGGCTGGATTACATCAAGGCCATCGTGCAGCTCGCGGCCGACCGCGAGGATCTCGGTCCCGAGCTGCGTCCGTGGATCAAGGACTTCGCGGCGACACTCTGATCGCCGCCGGGTAGAAGGAGTCGGATGGATCTCACGACTCCACGAGCCCACGGACCGATCTCGATCCGGCTCATCCGCCAGCGCGACGCGCGCACGCTGCAGCACGAGCTGCTGAGCAACCGGTCGTGGCTGCGCCCGTGGGAGGCCACGAACCCCGACGGCGCCGTGTCGTTCGACATGCGGCTCGGAATCCGCCGGCTGCTGCAGCAGTATCGCGACGGCGCCGGTGTGCCCTTCGTCATGGAGTACGACGGTGAGATCGCGGGGCAGCTGAACGTGTGGGGGATCGCGCGCGGCTCACTCGCGACCTCGACGATCGGCTACTGGGTGAGCGAGCGCTTCGCCGGTCTGGACATCACGCCGACGTCGGTGGCTCTGGCCACGGACGTGTGCTTCACCGACCTGGCGCTGCACCGCATGGAGATCTGCATCCGTCCCGAGAATCGGGCGAGCCTGCGCGTCGTCGAGAAGCTGGGCTTCCGCTACGAGGGCCTGCGACGCCGGTACATCCACATCGACGGCGACTGGCGCGACCACTACGCCTTCGCGCTCGTGCGTGAAGAGGTGCCCGAGGGCGTGCTCCGCCGCTGGGTGTCCGGCCGTGCTCCCGCCGACGCCGCGACCGTCCCGCCCGCCGACCGCCTGCACGCCTGACCCGCCCGCCGCGCGCCGCTGCGCGGCGCTCGGACGCGTTCGCCGAGGCGGCGGCTCGAGGCTGCGGCATCCGCTCTTCTTGACCGCGAGACTGCAACGGCGCGCCGAGACCGTGGGGTCCACCC
>NZ_JBHJZS010000058.1:0-7463 GCF_042271185.1 Microbacterium sp. NPDC055910 | reverse complement strand
GCGGACGCACGGCGGCGACGAGGTCGTCGTCGTCGACCTCGCGGACGGCACGGCGACTCCGCTCGGCCTGCCCGTTTCGGCGAACGCGTCGATCGAGGACGTCTCGGGAACGCGCGTGCTCGTGAGCGGTGCCGACACCGTCTCGGGACCGGCGCTGTGGCTGGTCGACGTCGACGACCCCGCCGGCGCCCGAGTCGTCCGCGGCGGTGAGACCGCGTGGGGACGCGAATGGATGCCGCAGCCCCGCGCCGTCACGTTCGACGGCCCGCACGGCCCCGTGCACGCGTTCGACTATCCCCCGACGAATCCGCGGGCGACCGCCCCCGCAGACGAGCTGCCGCCGTACGTCGTGTTCGTGCACGGCGGCCCGACGGCGCATTCCGGACCGGCGGCCTCCGGCAAGGTCGCCTACCTCACGAGCCGCGGCATCGGCGTGCTCGACGTGAACTACGGTGGCTCCACGGGATACGGGCGCGCCTACCGTGAACGGCTGCGCGGACAGTGGGGCGTCGTCGACGTCGATGATGTCGCGGCGGCGGCCGCCGGGTTGGCAGCATCCGGTGTCGCCGACTCCGCGCGCATCGCGATCGCGGGAGGATCGGCCGGCGGGTGGACGGTGCTCGCCGCCGTCACGCGCACCGACGCGTTCTCGGCGGGGATCTCACGCTACGGCGTGGGAGATGCGCGTTCCCTCGCGGCCGACACGCACGACTTCGAGGCACGCTATCTCGACGGGCTCATCGGCCCCCTGCCCGAGGCCGAAGACGTCTACATCGAGCGATCGCCGCTCAGCCGTCCCGCACTGTTCCGTGTGCCGCTGCTGCTGCTGCAGGGCGCCGATGACCGGGTCGTGCCGCCGGCGCAGTCCGAAGCGGTGCGCGACGCTCTCGCGGCGCACGGCGTGCCGCACGCGTATGTGCTCTACGAGGGCGAGGGCCACGGTTTCCGCAAGGCCGAGACGGTCGTGCACGCGCTCGAGACCGAACTGGCGTTCCTGGGCGCCGTGTTCGGCTTCACGCCGCCGGATGTGCCGCCCGTCACACTCGCGACGGGCGACTGACGGCGCCGCTCAGGCGGGGAAGACCGCGAGTTCGGCGGCGAGGCGCTCGTTCACGTGCGCGTGCAGATAGGTCCCCTCGCCACGGTGCTCCTGGTCGAGGATGATCCCCGTCTCGTGGGCGGCCGAGATGAGGTCGCCGCGGTCGTAGGGCACGATCGCGCGCACTTCGACGGCGGGCAGAGGCAGCGCCTCTTCGATCACGGCGCGCAGCTCTTCGAGGCCCTCGCCCGTGCGGGACGAGACGAAGTGCGCATTCGGCTCGAGGCCGCGCAGCACGAGACGGCTGTCGTCGTCGACGAGGTCGGCCTTGTTGAACACCACGATCTCACGCGTCTCGCGCGCCCCCACGTCGCCGATCACGTCGCGGACGGTCGCGAGCTGCGCGGCGGGATCGGGGTGGGAGGCGTCCACGACGTGCAGCAGCACATCCGCTTCGCCGACCTCTTCGAGCGTCGAACGGAACGCCTCGACGAGCTGGTGCGGCAGGTTGCGCACGAACCCGACGGTGTCGGTGAGCGTGTAGACGCGTCCGTCCGAGGTCTGCGAACGTCGCACCGACGTGTCCAGCGTCGCGAACAGCGCGTTCTCGACGAGTACGCCGGCGCGCGTCAGCCGGTTGAGCAGGCTCGACTTGCCCGCGTTCGTGTAGCCGGCGATCGCGACGGCGGGAATCGTGTTGCGCTTGCGCTCGGCGCGCTTGGCATCGCGCGCGGGAGCGAAGTCGCGGATCTGGCGGCGCAGCTGCGCCATGCGGGTTCGGATGCGACGCCGGTCGAGCTCGATCTTGGTCTCGCCCGGACCGCGTGAGCCCATGCCGGCCCCGCCCGCGCCGACCTGCCCACCGGCCTGACGGCTCATCGAGTCGCCCCAGCCGCGCAGTCGCGGCAACAGGTACTCGAGCTGAGCCAGTTCGACCTGGGCCTTGCCCTCACGGCTCTTGGCGTGCTGGCTGAAGATGTCGAGGATCACCGTCGTGCGGTCGATCACCTTGACCTTGACGACGTCCTCGAGCGCACGGCGCTGGCTGGGCGCGAGCTCGGTGTCGGCGATGACCGTGTCCGCGCCGACGGCGGCGACGATGTCACGCAGCTCTTCGGCCTTGCCGCGTCCGACATAGGTCGCGGGGTCGGGATGGGGTCGGCGCTGCATGACCGCGTCGAGGACGACGGCACCGGCGGTCTCGGCGAGCGCAGCGAGCTCGCGCAGCGAGTTCTCGGCATCCGCCTGCTCTCCCTGCGGGTGCACGCCCACGAGTACGACGTTCTCGAGACGCAGCTGCCGGTACTCGACCTCGGTGACGTCGTCGAGTTCGGTCGACAGGCCCGGAACGCGGCGCAGCGCTGCGCGCTCCTCACGGTCCCACTGCTCGCCGTCGGCGTCGGTCCGGGCGACGGTCGTGTCATCTTGCAGCGCCTGCGCGGAACCGAACACGCGAACCCCCGACCGCGCATCGGCGCGCGCCAGCACGCGATCCACCGCGTCGATCTCTTCGAGCGGCGTCTCGTCGGTGCTGCCGGGTGTCGTCGTATCGGTCATGTGTTCCTTTCGGATGCCGCCCGGAAGGGGCGGCATGTGATTCGTCATGCACGGCGGGCGATCGCCCGAGGATTCTAGCCTCCCCCCTGTGAGGCCACCTCCGCTACGCTCGTCACTCATGGGGAGCGAGCATTACTTCAGCGCCACCCCCGCAAGTCCCGAGAACCTGCGTCGGATCCGCGCCACCCTCGCGGGCAGGGAGGTCGAGGTCACGACGGCCGGCGGAGTGTTCAGCCCCGCGCACGTCGATGCGGGAACGAGCGTCCTTCTGGCGAACAGTCCTGCCGCGCCGCCGGGCGGCCAGCTGCTGGATCTCGGATGCGGGTGGGGGCCGATCGCGCTGAGCCTCGCGCTGGAATCGCCGCACGCGACCGTGTGGGCCGTCGATGTGAACGAGCGCGCCCTCGATCTCGTGCGACGAAACGCCCAGTCGCTCGGGCTCGAGAACGTCAACGCCGTGCGCCCCGAAGATGTTCCCGACGATGTCGTCTTCCGCACGATCCGCTCCAACCCGCCCATCCGCGTCGGCAAGAGCGAACTGCACGGACTGCTCGAGCGGTGGATCCCCCGGCTGGACGATCGCTCGGACGCGTGGCTGGTCGTGCAGCGCAACCTCGGCTCGGACTCACTGCAGCGCTGGCTCGCGGCGACGTTCGCGCCGGGCTACAGCGTGCATCGTGCCGCGACGGGACGCGGGTTCCGCGTCCTCCGGGTGCGCCGGCACGGGATGCCGCCGAGCGAGCCCATCACGCTGCCCTGAGCAGGCTCAGGCCAGCGTCACCTCGCCCGAGTAGACGAGCGTCGCGGGACCCGCGAGATAGACCCGGCCGGCGCTCATCCGCACGCCGAGACGGCCACCGGGCACGTCGACCGTCCACTGGTCGGGCGCCGTCGGTCCTGCCCATTCGCGCACCGCGAGGGCCGAGGCTGCGACCCCCGTGCCGCAGCTGAGCGTCTCGCCGACGCCCCGTTCGAACACGCGCATGCGGATCGAGCCGACGCCATCGTGCACGAGCGGGTCGCTCGGCACGACGAACTCGATGTTCGCGCCCGCCGGCGGCTCGGGGTTCAGCTGCGGGCGCGCCGTGAGATCGAGGGCGTCGAGCTCCTCGGTGTCGGGCAGCGCGACGACGACGTGCGGATTGCCGACGTCGATGCCCATCCCCGGGCGCGGCGCGCCCACTCCGCGCGCTCGCACGAGCACGTCGGGTTCGACGCGCCAGGTGCCGAGATCCACCTCGAAGCCGCGATCGCTGCGGGTGACGGTCTTGGTGCCCGCGCGCGTTGCGACCGGCAGCGGGTCAGCGGCATCCGCCCAGCCGACCTCGGTGAGGTACCGCGCGAACACGCGCACCCCGTTGCCGCACATCTCGGCCTTCGAACCGTCGGCGTTGCGGTAGTCCATGAACCAGGTGACCCCGGATGCGGCCGCCTCGACGCCCTCGTCGATCGCATCCGTGCGCACGACACGCAGGATCCCGTCGGCGCCGATGCCGAAGCGTCGGTCGCAGAGCACGGCGATCTGGTCGTCCGAGAGGTCGAGGGCACCGTCCGGGTCGGGGATCACGACGAAGTCGTTCCCCGTGCCGTGGCCCTTCGTGAAGGCGATCGTCTGGGGCACCGGTTCAGCCTAGCGGCGCACGGCCACGCCGGCGGCGGGAACGCCGGGCTCGACCCAGGTGACGTCGTCGTAGCGCCGGAACCACGAGACCTGGCGGCGGGCGTAGCGCCGCGTGAGCGCCTGCGTCTGCGCGATCGCCTCTTCGCGCGTCAGATCCCCGGCCAGCTCGGACAGCGCCTGCGCGTAACCGATCGCCCGACGGGCCGTGACGCCCTGCTCGAGGCCCTGGTCGCGCAGCATCCGCACCTCGTCGAGGAGCCCGTCGCGCCACATGCCCTCGACGCGGGCATCCAGACGTGCGACGAGCAGCTCACGCGGCACCCCGACGCCGATCACCCGCGTGTGCGGATGCCACAGCACGGGCGCGTCGGGAAGCGCGGCGCCGTGCGTGCGCTCCCCCTGCTCGAGCACCTCGAGGGCGCGCACGACGCGTCGGCCGTTGCGCGGGTCGACCTTCGCAGCGGTCGCGGGGTCGGCCTCGCGCAGCCGTGCGAACAGCACTCCCGGTCCGTGCTCGTCGAGCTCGGCCTCGAGTCGGGCCCGCACGGCGGCATCGCGCGGCGGAAACCGGAAGTCGTACAGCACGCTGGAGACATACAGCCCCGAGCCGCCCACGAGGATCGCATCGGCCCCGCGTGCGTGGATCGCCGTGATCGCTGCGCGCGCGGCTTCCTGATACCAGGCCACCGCCGCTTCATCGGTGACCTCGAGCACGTCGAGCAGATGATGCGGGATGCCGCGCCGCTCTGCCGCGGGCAGCTTGGCGGTTCCGACGTCCATCCCGCGGTAGAGCTGCATCGCGTCGGCGTTGACGATCTCGGCGGAACGGCCTTGCTCGGCGAGCTCCTCTGCCAGCGAGAGCGAGAGCGCCGTCTTTCCGGTTCCGGTCGCCCCGACGACAGCCCACAGCCGCGCGGTCGTTTCAGGCATTCGGGGTCGCTTCCGTCCCGCGCGCGCTCAGCGAACGTGCGCGCGCGCGGGGTACGGCCTGGCCGGGCGCCCGGCCACCGGCGGGGTGCGGGTGCCGGGCGCGAGAGCGAGCGTGCCGGGCCTGGGCGGGCGAACGCACGGTCCTACGCGGGTCGCAGGGTGGGCAGCCCGAGCGCGACGGGGCGCGGAGCTCCACCGGCACCCGCGGGGGCGGGCACGCCGCACGAGTCGGCCTGGGCGCGGTCCCACGCATCGCCCGAGCGGGTGCGCCGGATACGCAGCGGCGCGCCGTCGGGCGAGTCCGCGAGCAGGTGGAACGGGGCGGCGTGCGTCACGACGACCGAGACGACGTCGCCCGGACGCGGCGTCTCCGACCCGTCCGGAACCTCGAAGTGCACGAGCCGGTTGTCTTCGGCGCGGCCCGTGAGCCGGTGCGTCGCGGCGTCCTTCTTGCCCTCACCCGTCGAGACGAGCACCTGCAGCTCACGACCCAGCTGCTTCTCGTTCTCTTCGTGCGAGATACGGTCCTGCAGCGCGGCGAGCCGCTCGTAACGCTCTTGGACGACGGCCTTGGGCACTTGGTCGGGCATGGTCGCTGCGGGCGTGCCCTCGCGGATCGAGTACTGGAAGGTGAACGCGCTCGCGAAGCGCGCCTGCTCGACGACGCGCATCGTCTCTTCGAAGTCCTCGTCGGTCTCGCCGGGAAAGCCCACGATGATGTCGGTCGAGATCGCGGCGTCCGGAATCTTGGCGCGCACGCGGTCGAGGATGCCGAGGAACCGCGCACTGCGGTACGACCGACGCATCGCTTTGAGGATGCGGTCGCTGCCGGACTGCAGCGGCATGTGCAGCTGCGGCATGACGGCGGGGGTCTCGGCCATGGCGTCGATGACGTCATCGGTGAACGCGGCCGGGTGCGGGCTCGTGAAGCGGATCCGCTCGAGGCCGGGGATCTCCCCCGCCGCACGCAGCAGTTTGCCGAAGGCCTGACGGTCGCCGAACTCGACGCCGTACGAATTGACGTTCTGTCCCAGGAGGGTCACCTCCATCGCTCCGTCGTCGACGAGCAGTCGGATCTCACCCAGGATGTCGCCCGGGCGGCGGTCCTTCTCTTTGCCGCGCAGGCTCGGCACGATGCAGAACGTGCAGGTGTTGTTGCAGCCGACCGAGATCGACACCCAGCCGCTGTAGACGCTGTCGCGCTTGGTGGGCAGCGTCGACGGGAACACCTCGAGGGCCTCGAGGATCTCCAGCTCGGCCTCACCGTTGTGGCGTGCGCGCTCGAGCATGCCCGGCAGCGAACCCATGTTGTGCGTGCCGAAGACGACGTCGACCCAGGGCGCCTTCTGCAGCACGGCGTCCTTGTCCATCTGCGCGAGACACCCGCCGACGGCGATCTGCATGCCCTCGTGCTTGTCCTTGCGGGACTTCAGGTGTCCCAGCGTGCCGTAGAGCTTGCCCGCGGCGTTGTCGCGCACGGCGCACGTGTTGATGACGATGACGTCGGCCTCGGCACCCGACTCGGCACGGACGTAGCCGGCGCTCTCGAGCGACCCCGAGAGCCGCTCGGAGTCGTGCACGTTCATCTGGCAGCCGAAGGTGCGCACTTCGTAGGTGCGGGCGCCGCCGTCGGCCGCGCGCGCGGCGTCGGACGGCGCGATGAGCGTCGGGGTGGTGGAGGGGGTCGTCATGATCCGCCCATTCTACGATCCGGCGCGGCGCGTGGCGCCGCCGGGACGCTCAGCGTCAGCGGAACCGCACGCCCGATGCCGAGCCGGTCTCATCGAGGGCCTGCTTCGCCGCGCTCAGCGCGGTGCTGCCGGAGTATCCCCTGCGCGCCAACTGCCCCATGAGCCGCCGCACGGCGGTGTCGCGATCGAGTGAGGCGAGGCTCCTGGCCTTGCCGCGGGCGAACTCGAGTGCGCGCTCGGCGTCGTCGTCGGGAAGCGAGGCGATCGCGACGTCGGCGATGTCGCGGGGAATGCCGCGCTTGGCAAGGGTCTGGGCGATGACGTGTCGTCCCTGCCCCTTGCGCTCGACAGCCGTGTACACGAGCTGATCAGCCAGCGCGGCATCGTCGAGGTAGCCGCGGCGAAGGAAGAGCTCCAGCAGGCGATCGACGGCGGCTGCATCGAGATCCTGCGCCACGACGACAGCGCGTGCTTCGCGCACCGACAGCGAGCGGGTGCGCAGCTTCTTGAGCAGCACCTTCTCTGCGGCGTCGGCCGCGGCCGACGCGTCGTCGCCCTCGTCATCGCCGATGTCGTACGGGTTCGGCTCGACCCACGTGGCATGCCACGCCGGCTCATCTGTCAC
>NZ_JBHJZS010000057.1:0-7569 GCF_042271185.1 Microbacterium sp. NPDC055910 | reverse complement strand
CCCGAGGAGGCGCCGCCCGTCGATCCAGACGTCAGTCCGAGCCGGCCGAAGCGACCGATGCCGGCGACGGCGGGGAATCCGGCGAAGGGACCGATGCCGGCGACGGCGGCGAGTCCACCGGTGCGGGAGCCGGGGCGGGGGCCACGGGCGACGGCGCGCTGACGACCGAGACGGGCGAGGGGCGGCTGGGGGCCGAGTTCACCGACGGGGTCGAGATGACCGAAGCGGACGTGTCCGTCGCGCGCATCTTCACGGTGTCGCGGTCGAGCACGTCACCCGACGAGCCGACGACGGGCCCGCCGGGGACGACCGAGCCGTCACCCGTGCGCAGGTCCATGTTGGCCGCCGTCGCGGCGGCGGCTCCACCCACGAGCGAGAGGCCCAGGGCGCCGGCGACACCGTACGTGATCCACTTCTTCTTCTTGTTCATCATGTCTCTCTTCCTTTCGGTCCGGCGGGGGGTCGGACCCCGCCGGGGCATCTCCAGTCTGCAAGGCCGGGGTAAGCGGCCTCGAAGCCGGACATGAGACGCCTCTTACGTTGCGCCGAGCGCCTCCGCATCGCCTCGAGAAACGGATGCCGCAACCCGCAGCATCCGCTCTGCACGGTCGTCGTCGCCGGCCTCGGCCGCCCCGAGCGCGTGACCGAGCAGGTGCGTCGCCGCGCGGGCGCGCAGCGCGGGCCCGTCCCACCGCTCGAACCCGTGACGGGCGAGCTCCCACACGCGCGCGTCGCGCGGAGCCGGGGTGAGGAGCGCGCTGGCCACGGCGTGCGCGAGGAACGCCGCCGTGTCGTCGCTCGCGGCTCCCTCCCCCGCCGTGTCGACGTCGATGACGCCCGTCACGACGTCGCCCTCGCCGAGGAAGAGCTGTCCGAAGTGCAGGTCTCCGTGGATGACCGTCAGCGCTTCATCGGGCCACATCTCGCGCGCGCGCCCGGCGATGTCGGCGGCGCTCGCGGCCTGCGCGTCGGGCAGCACGGCGTGCAGGCGCTCGTCGTACCAGTCCAGGCGGCGGTCGAGTCGCGTGCGCGCGGGCTGACGCAGCGGCGCGGCCGCGAAGCGGGCCCGCAGGTCGTCGACGGCGTCGAGCAGCGTCACGGGCGACCACGCGGCATCCGGGGCGGGGGTGCCGTGCGCGGCGTCCCACACGATGACGCCGTCTTCGGACCAGCCGCGCACGGCGGGCACGGGGATCCCCGCCGCCGCGAGCACCGTGTGCGCCTCGACGATCGCCGCGATGCGGCTCGGGGGCACGGCCTTGACCCACGCGGGCCCCTCCGTCGTCGGGATCCGCAGCACGCCCCGCCGCCCCGCGCGATAGACGACGAGCTCGGGCAGACCCGTCGCCGCGATCCCGAGCCGGGCGAGCAGCGATTCGGCGGCGTGCGCGAACGCGACGGCGGCGAACGCCGGCAGGTGCGGATCCGCGGGATGCACCCACACCCGCACGTCCGGATCGTCCAGGCTGCCGGCGACCATGCCCGTCTCGCGCGCGACGGCGCGGCGCGACGTGTCGACGAAGTAGGTCACCGTCTCGTCGTCGACCGCGACGTCGAAGCCCGCGACCGCTCCTCGCCCGAGCGGCTCACGGCTCAGCAGCGTGACGCGCGCGTCGGGAGCGAGGTCGAGCGCGTCGACGAGCAGCGCGCGCTCGGGAGGGTCGATGTCCATCCCTCGATCCCAGCACGGGTGCGGCCGCAACGGGATGAGATCTCTCTTACACTGGCGCCCGCCGCTCGTGCCGCACGCGATACTGAACAGCATGGGTGAGGGCGGATCGCGGGGGTCCCTGCTCCGTGTGCCCGTCGTCTCGGTGCGCACGCGGCTCATCGCCGTGATGACCCTCGTGGCGGCGATCGGCCTGCTCTCGGTCGGCTTCGTGGTTTATCTCGAAGAGCGCGAGCGCATCCTGAGCCAGATCGACGAGCTGCTCGCCGCCAACCTCGAGTCCGCGCGGTTCCTCGTCGAGCAGGGTGCGGACGACTCCGGCACGTGGGACTCCGCCGAGCAGGCGCTCACGACCATCGTGCAGCGCACGGCACCCGATGACAACACGGGCGTCATCGGTCTCGTCGACGGCGCCCCGGCGCTCGTGCCCGGGATCAGTCTCGACGTCGATCTGCAGAGCGCGCCCGGCTTCGTGCCGCACATCCTGAAGACGGCGCCCGAGTCCGAACCGGTGATCGGCACCTACACGGGCGACGATGTCGCGTGGCGCTACCTCGCGGTGCCCGTGACGATCGACGGGGATGCCACGGCGACGGCCGGTTTCGTCATCGCGTACGACATCGACGCCGAGCTCGCCGAGATCAACAGCGCCGCGCGGGTGTTCCTCATCGCGTCGCTGGTGACCCTCGTCGTCATCGCCGTCGTCGGCGTGCTCGTCACGACGCGGCTGCTGCGACCGCTGCGGCAGATGCGCGAGACGGCCGAGCGCGTGTCGGCCCAGTCGCTGACCGAGCGGCTGCCGATCGTCGGCCGTGACGACGTGTCCGAGCTCGCGCAGACGATGAACGACATGCTCGACCGGCTCGACGAGGCGCTCGACTCGCAGCGGCGCCTGCTGAGCGATGTCGGGCACGAGTTGAAGACCCCCATCACGATCGTGCGCGGCCACCTCGAGGTCGTCGATCCCGACGATGCATCCGACGTGCGCGCGACGCGCGACCTCGTCGTCGACGAACTGGAGCGCATGAGCCGCCTCGTGCAGGACCTCGCCGCCGACGCGGCACTGCACGGGCCGTCGCCCGTGCGCCTGGCACCGACGGACGCCGCCGATCTCGTGCAGCAGATCCTGCGCAAGGCGCAGGGCATCGAGGGCAGCGACGTGATCGCCGGCGACATCGCCCAGGTCGTCACAGCTCTGGATGCCGCGCGCGTGACGCAGGCGGTGCTGCAGCTCGCCCAGAACGCCGTCACCCACGGTGGCGGGCGGATGGAGATCGCGAGCCGCGTCGCCGGCGACGCCCTCGAGATCTCGGTGCGCGACCACGGCCCGGGCGTCGCCGACGACGCGAAGCCGCACGTGTTCGACCGCTTCCACCGCGGCGCGGACGCGCATGAGCGCTCGGGCAGCGGTCTGGGTCTTCACATCGTGCAGGTCATCGCCCGCGCGCACGGCGGATCGGTGCGCGTCGCCGACGCCGCGGGGGGCGGCGCCCGGTTCGTCATCTCGCTGCCCCTCGTGCGTGCCGCCGCCGCGGCGCACGGGCCCATCCCGCCGCGCCCGCCGCTTCCACCGCGACCCGCGACGCTCCCACCCGCTGTCGACGAAGAGGACTGACGTGGCATCCATTCTGATCGCCGATGACGAATCGCGGATCTCGGGCTTCATCGACAAGGGGCTCCGCGCCGCGGGCTTCGCGACCCGCGTCGCACCGACGGGTCCGCAGGCGCTCGACCTCGCGCTCAGCGGCGAGTTCGATCTGCTCGTGCTCGACGTCAACCTGCCCGGCATGGACGGCTTCGAGGTGCTCGAGAACATCCGCGGCTCGGGGTCGACGATGCCTGTCATCATGCTCACGGCGCGCGTCGAGCTCGCCGATACGGTCGCCGGGCTCGAGGGCGGTGCCGACGACTACCTCGGCAAGCCCTTCCGCTTCGACGAGCTCGTCGCGCGGATCCGCCTGCGCATGCGCCGGGATTCCGCCGGCGCATCGATCGATCTCTCGCACCGCGACCTCGTCCTCGACGTGCGGACCCGGCTCGCGCACGTCGGCGGCGCGGCCGTCGAGCTCTCGGCCCGCGAGTTCGCGCTCGCGGAAGAGCTCGTGCGCAACGCCGGCCAGGTGCTCAGCCGCGAGCAGCTGCTCAGCCGCGTGTGGGGATTCGACTTCGACCCCGGCTCGAACGTCGTCGACGTCTACGTCGGGTACTTGCGGCAGAAGCTCGGGTCGGATCGCATCGAGACGGTCCGAGGGGTCGGCTACCGACTCGTCTGACCCCTGTCCAGCCCTCGTGTCCCGCGGCACGAGGGGCCGATCATGGACCGATGGACGGGTTCGCGGCGGTGGACTTCGAGTTCGCGCGGCAGGTGCTGCAGCGGGGCATCGCCGCGCTGTACCTCGTCGCCTTCGTCTCGACGCTGAATCAGTTCCGCCCGCTGCTGGGCGAGCGCGGCCTGCTGCCCGCACCCGAGCTGCTGGAGTGGGCGCGGTCCTCACCGCGCGGAGCGCGCCTGCTGCGCCCGACGATCTTCCGGCGGTGGCGGTACACGGATCGGCGTCTGGTCGCCCTGTGCACGGTGTGCCTCGTGATCGCGGCGGCGCTCGTGTGCGGCATCCCGCAATGGGGGCCGCCCTGGGTGCCGATGGTGTGCTTCCTCGCGCTGTGGATCGGGTACATGTCGATCGTCAGCATCGGGCAGACCTTCTACGGCTTCGGCTGGGAGATGCTGCTGCTCGAAGCGGGGTTCCTCGCGGCCTTCCTCGGCTCGGATTCCCAGCCGCCGCCCGTCGTCGTCATCGTCCTGTTCTGGTGGCTGCTGTTCCGTCTCGAGTTCGGGGCGGGGCTCATCAAGATCCGCGGAGGGCGGGAGTGGCGCGACCTCACGGCGCTGACCTACCACCACGAGACGCAGCCCATGCCCGGGCCGCTCAGCCGCCAGGCCCACCTCCTCCCCCGCTGGTTCCACAAACTCGAGGTCGTCGGCAACCACATCGCCCAGCTCGTCGTGCCGTGGCTGCTCTTCACGCCGATCCTCGGCCTGTGGATCGATGCGGCCTGTCCTGCCGTCGTCGGCGCCGTGGCGGGGTGCATCGTCATCGTGACTCAGCTGTGGCTCGTCGCGACGGGCAATTTCGCCTGGCTGAACTGGGCCACGATCGTCATCGCGTTCACGGCGATCGGGCTGCCGACCAGCGCGCGTGCGGTGACGGACGCTCCCTGGCTGATCGACGGGATGCCGCTGGTCTGGCTCGTCACGACGTGCACCGTCGGGGCGCTCTACGTCGTGATCAGCTGGCCGGCCGTGCGCAACCTCGCCGCGTCGCGGCAGCTCATGAACGCAAGCTTCAACCGCTGGCAGCTCGCCAACGCGTACGGCGCCTTCGGCACCGTGACCACGACGCGCATCGAATACGTCGTCGAGGGCACGCTCGACGGCGTCGACTGGCGCGAGTACGCCTTCAAGGGCAAGCCGCAGGACCTGCGCCGCGTGCCGCCGTGGGTCGCGCCGTACCATCTGCGGCTCGACTGGCTGATGTGGTTCCTGCCGCTGGGCAGGTCGCTCGAGGACTGGTTCGCGGTGTTCCTCGTGCGGCTGCTCGAAGCCGACGAGTCGACGCTGCGACTTCTCGCGCGCGATCCCTTCGCCGGCGCACGGCCCCGCTCCGTGCGGGTCGTGGCGTATCGGTACCGCTTCACGACACGGGCCGAGTTCCGGGTCTCCCGCGAGCGCTGGCGACGAGATCAGCGCCGGACGGTGGTCGATCCGATCGCGCTCGGCTGAGCTCAGTGCCGCGCGCGGCCGCCTCTGCCGGCGCGGCGGCGGTCGGTGAGATCGAGGATCGAGACGAGGAACGCCAGGCCCAGGAACACCGCGATCGAGATCATGGCGTACGCGTAGGCATCCTGGTAGACCACGAGGTCATCGTGCATCCCGGTCTCGCGGTAGATCGTCGCGTAGAAGAGCGACAGGGCGACGGCCATGCCGACCGCCGTGCCGATGCGCTGGCCGAGCTGTCCGACCGAGCCGGCCACGCCACCCTGCGACACGGGCACATCGGCGAGCGTGAGCGTCTGGTTGGGCGCGATCACGAATCCGCCGCCGGCACCGCCGACGATCATGACGGCCGCCATGATGTACGGCGTCCAGAGCGGGTCGGCGAACAGGGCCGTGAGCACGAGACCGCCCGCGCTCACGAGCATCGCGATGAGCCCCCACAGCACGATCGGCCGGCCGAACCGGTTGACGAGGTTGCCGCCGATCCACGACGTCACGGCGCTCGCGAGCGCGAAGCCGATCGACACCATGCCGGCGTACACCGGTTCGACCCCGAGCCCCAACTGCAGGAAGAGCGTCGTCGTGAGGAACATGGCCGGCATCGCCGTGAAGTACGCCGTCTGCAGCAGCGTCCCGTTGCGATAGGACGCGATGCCGAACAGCGGCAGCGGCACGAGCGGCGTACCGCCCTTCGCGGAGTAGCGGCGTTCCCACGCGATGAAGGCGGCCGTGAACAGCACGAAGCCGACGAGCAGCCACCAGCGGGCCGGGTCGTCCTCGGGGGCGCCCGTCGTGAAGAGGAACGGCCACATGAAGCAGATGACGGATGCCGCGAACAGCACGAGGCCGACGGGATCGAGCCGCACGCTCCTGGCCGAACGGGTTCGCGTGGCCGGCAGCATCCACAACACGAGCGCGATCGCGATGAGGCAGAGCGGCACGTTCATCCAGAACGTGAGCCGCCAGCCGTCCTCGGGACCGCCGATCGCGATCAGCAAGCCGCCGAGGGTCGGGCCGAAGGCCGTCGCGAGACCGATCGTCGCGCCGAAGAGGCCGAAGGCGCGGCCGCGCTCCTTGCCCTGGAAGAGCTCTTGCGCCATGCCCAGCACCTGCGGCATCTGGATGCCGGCGGCGACGCCCTGCGCGAGTCTGGCGATGAGCAGGATCGTCGCGTTCGGCGCGAGCGCGCACATGATGCTCGTCAGGGTGTACAGCGAGAGTCCGATGACGAAGAGCATGCGGCGCGAGCGCTGATCGCCGAGCCGGCCGAACGGCACGAGCGCGAGTCCGAACGTGAGCACGAAGCCCGAGACGACGAGCTGCAACTCGGTGGAGTTGGCGTCGAGGACCTCGCCGATCGACGGGAGTGCGACGTTGACCTTCGTCAGGTCGAGGATCGTGATCGCGGCGACCGAGACGCAGATCCAGAACGCGCGCCAGCGGGCCGCGGAGGACAGCGGGATCGAGGCCGTCGCGGGCTGCGACGGGGAGGGAGTCGACATCGCGTCCAGGCTAGTCGCCCGTACGGGGGACAATGGACGGGTGAAACTCCTCGTCGCGGCGCTGGACGCCGAACTCGTCGCCTTTCCCGCTGAGCTCCCCGGCTTCGACCGGCTCGTGACCGGACCGGGCAAGATGATGGCGACCTTCGCCCTGACGCGTGCGCTCGATGCGAACGACTACGACGAGATCGTCGTGGTCGGCACGGCGGGTGCGATCGATCCGCGCCTCGAGTCGACCGTGTACGAGGTGACCGCGGCCGTGCAGCACGATGTCGCGAGCTTCGACGGCATCGTCGGCGAACACGTCTCGCTCCCCGCGCGCGTCGACCTCGGCCGCGACGGCCTCACGATCGCGACCGGCGACTCGTTCGTCGACGACGCCGTCGCCCTCGAGTCGATCCGGCCCCTCGGAGCGAGCCTCGTCGACATGGAGGTGTACGCCTACATCTGGGTCGCGCAGCAGTTCGGTGTGCCCATCCGCGTGCTGAAGTCGGTGTCCGACCGAGCGCAGGACGATGCCCGCACCGACTGGCGCGAGACGGTCGCCGCCTGCAGCGTGCAGCTGCGCGACCTCATCCGCGCCGAGTACGGCGTCTGACCCTGTCGTGGGGTCAGTCGCCGTA
>NZ_JBHJZS010000056.1:0-8051 GCF_042271185.1 Microbacterium sp. NPDC055910 | reverse complement strand
GGGTAACCCCGCGGTTTCGGCGCCCCGTTGCAGTCTCGCGGTCAGAGGGTCAGGGGGTCAGGCGACGGAGAAGACGACCTCGACCTCGACGGGAGCGTCCAGCGGCAGGGCCGACACGCCGACGGCCGAGCGGGCGTGAGCGCCCGTGTCACCGAAGACCTCGGCGAGCAGCTCGCTCGCGCCGTTGATGACGCCGGGCTGGCCGGTGAACTCGGGCACCGAGGCGACGAAGCCGGTCACCTTGACGACGCCCGAGAGGCGGTCGACGCCGCCGACGGCGGCCGCGGCCGCCGCGATCGCGTTGAGCGCGCACTGACGCGCGTAGCCCTGAGCATCGGATGCCGCCACCAGGCCGGCACCCTCTCCGACCTTGCCGGTCGCCAGCAGCGACCCCGCGACGATCGGCAGCTGACCGGCCGTGTAGACGAGGTCGCCGTGCGCCTTGGCGGGGACGTACGCCGCGACGGGCGGGACGACCTCGGGCAGGTCGATGCCGAGCTCGGTGAGTCGGGTGGAAACAGTCATGGTCAGGCTCCCTCGAACTGCGTCGCGGCGGCGGCCGCGGCATCCAGTCCCGCATTGGCGGCGCCGCCGCCGGTGGGACGCTTGAAGTAGGCGACGAGACCGCCCTCGGGACCCGGCACGACCTGCACGAGCTCCCAGCCCTGCTTGCCCCAGTTGTTGAGGATCGCAGCGGTGTTGTGGATGAGCAGGGGCGTCGTGAGGTACTCCCACGTCGTCATACGGACTCCTCGATGGCAGAAGAACAGCGGTGGAAGACCGGATCGCAGCGGCAAAAGCGCACGCGCCGTCGGGGGAAACCTCAGGTAGCTCCCTTACGATCAACCCTATGCCTGGAACGAAACGAACGGCCACCGGTGTGCTCGGCGGCCTCGCGGGTCTGGTCGGTCTGAGCGCTGTCGCGGGCCTTCTCGTGACCGCCACCGTCACCCCGGCCATCGCCGTCAGCGGCGCTGCGGCATCGAGTGCGCTCGACATGTTCGACAACCTGCCGAGCGTTCTGGACATCGAGAAGCTCATGCTCCCCTCGACGCTCATCGTCACCAACCCCGAGACGGGCGAGGAGCAGGAGTTCGCGAAGTTCTACGACCAGAACCGCTCCCCCGTCGAGTTCAACGAGGTCGCGACCGTCTTCTACGACGCGATCCTCTCGTCGGAAGACCCGCGCTACTACCAGCACGGCGGTGTGGACCTCATCGGCACGACGCGCGCCGTGCTGTCGAACGTGCAGGGCGGCGGCGAGACGCAGGGCGGCTCGTCGATCAGCCAGCAGTACGTCAAGAACGTGCTCGTGCAGCGCTGCGAGGCCAACGCCACCGCGACCGAAGAGAAGTCTCGCGAAGAAGTGCTCACGGACTGCTGGACGGATGCCACGACGGCACAGGGAGCCGAGGGCATCCAGCGCAAGCTGCAGGAGATGCGCTACGCCATCTCGCTCGAGCAGAAGTACTCCAAGAACGACATCCTGCTCGGCTACCTCAACATCGCCAACTTCGGCGGCACCACCTACGGCATCGACGCCGCCGCGCGCTTCTACTTCGGCGTCTCGGCAGCTGACCTCAACGTGTCACAGTCGGCGACGCTCGCCGGCATCGTGCAGAACCCCAACACGTACCGCATCGACAGGCCCGCCGGATCGATCTTCGACCGCGACGGCAACGCTTACAACAAGGCGGCCGACGGCATCATCGACGACATCGACGAGGGGCAGTTCGGCCCACTCAAGGCCCTCCTCAACGACGGCACGATCACCGAAGAGCAGTACGTCGCGGCGGCCGACCCCTACAGCGCGACGAAGGGCCGCCAGCTGTACGTGCTCAGCCGCCTGCTCGGCGACGGCAAGATCACGTACGACGACTATGTCGCCGCCGTCATCGAGCCGATCACGCCGAACATCCACGAACCGACGATCGGATGCGCCGCGGCTGGCGGCGCCGCGTACTTCTGCCAGTACGTCAAGAACACGATTCTCGCCGACGAAGCGTTCGGCGAGACCCCCGACGACCGCATGCGCACGCTGCAGCGCGGTGGCCTCAAGGTCTACATCACGATGGACCCGCGCATGCAAGCCGCCGCGGAGCAGACGATGCGTGAGATCGTGCCGAGCTCGGTCGAGGGCTGGGTCAACCCCCAGACCGGAATGCTGGGCTCATCGACCGTCAGCATCGACAACACGACCGGCCGCATCCTCTCGATCGCCCAGAACACGGTGTTCAGCGAGGCGGCCAACGTCGTGGGTGACCCGAACTTCTCGTCGCTCGTGTACGCCGGCGACCACGTGACCGGCAAGTCCGGCGGCTTCAACGCGGGGTCGACGTTCAAGATCTTCACGCTCCTCGGCTGGCTCGAGGCGGGCAAGTCGGTCAACGAGACGATCAACGGCGTCAACCGCGTCTTCCCGCGCATGACGAACTCGTGCACAGGCGACTGGGTCAACATGGAGCGCCACAAGATCGGCAACTTCGGCAATGCCGGCGGCTGGGTCGGCACGCCGATGCGGTTCACGTCGACGTCGCTCAACTCCGGCTACCTCGCGATGGCCGAGCAGCTCGACCTGTGCGACATCGCCAAGATCGCGACCAAGATGGGCGTGCAGACCGGTAACGGGCAACCGATCACGATGTCGGGCGCCAACAAGGTCATCGGCGACGACAACATCTCGCCCGTCGCGATGGCCGGTGCGTACGGCACGGTCGCCAACAACGGCGTCTACTGCCAGCCCAAGGTCATCGACCGCGTCGTCGACTTCGACGGCGTCGAACTGCCGATCCCCGAGCGCACGTGCACGACCGTGCTCGAGCCGGCGGTCGCCTCGACCGCGGCCCTTGCCCTCGCTGGCGTCATGAACGGCGGCACGGGCTCGGGCGCGAACCCGCGCAACGCCCCCGTGCTCGGCAAGACCGGTACGCACCAAGAAGTCCAGTCCTGGATGGTCGAGTCCTCGACGCGCGTCTCGACGGCGGCGTGGGTCGGCAACAGCGACGGCCTTGGCGACATCTTCCGCAAGTACGCCAACGGCTACCGCCTGTCCGACATGCGCTACCCCCTGGCGCGGCAGACCCAGTTCGCTGCCAACCAGCTCTACGGCGGCGACCAGTTCTCGCGTGAATACGGCGAGCTGACGCGCCAGGTGCTGCGCGACCTCCCGAACGTCGTGGGCATGTCGGTCGATCAGGCCCGCGCCGAGCTCGAAGGAGCAGGCTTCTCGGTCAACGTCGGCGACCCCGTCGACGGCACCGAGGCATCAGGCACCGTCGCCCAGCAGGACCCCGGTGCAGGCCGGGTACCCGCCGGCACGACGGTCACGATCCGACCCAGCAACGGGCAGGGTGTCGCCGTGCCCGACGTCAGCGGAGCATCACTGAACGAAGCCAAGGGAAGACTGCGTGATGCGGGCTTCGGCAACGTCTCCGACGGCACGTGCACCGAGAACGGCGACATCGACGGCGACGGACGACGCGTGACGGCCACCGACCCCGCCGCCGGCACCGTCCTGAACCGCAACTCGGCCGTCTCCGTGAACTACGCCGCCCGCAAGTGCTGATCGGCTCGGCCCGCTCGAGCGCTCTCGCGACCCTCGGGATCGTGGGGGCGCTCGGCGCCGGAGCCGCAGTGTGGGGCATCGGCATCGAGCGGTACCTGTTCACGCTGCGCACCCACGAACTGCGGCTGCTTCCGCCGGATGCCGCACCCCTTCGCATCCTGCACATCTCGGACGCCCACATGGCGCCCTGGCAGCATCGCAAGCAGCAGTGGATCGCCCGGCTCGCCGAGCTCGAACCCCATCTCGTCGTCGACACGGGCGACAACCTCGGGCACGCCGACGGGCTGCGCGGCATCCGCCGTGCCTATGACCCGCTCCGCGGCGTGCCGGGTGTCTTCGTGCACGGCTCGAACGACCACACGGCGCCGAGCCCGCGCAACCCGTTCAAGTACTTCAGCGGCCCCTCGAAGATCACGCGCACCGAGGTCGACCTCGACACCGCGGCGCTCGATGCCTATCTGCGCGACGACCTCGGCTGGCTCGACCTGAACAACGACGCCGGATCTCTGCATGCCGGCGATCTGCGCATCGACGCCTTCGGCGTGCGTGATGCCCACCGCTCCTGGGACCGGCTCGGCGCCCTGCCTCCACGCCTCGACGAACTGCGCGCGGACGGCACGGCCGATCTCACGATCGGCGTGACGCACGCTCCCTATCGCCGCGTGCTCGACGCGTTCACCGATCTCGGTGCCGACATGCTCTTCGCGGGGCACACGCACGGCGGGCAGGTGCGGTTGCCCGGAGTCGGCGCCCTCGTCGCCAACTGCGACATCCCCCTCGATCAGGCGCGCGGGCTCAGTGCCTGGGCGCACGACGGACGCGTCGTTCCCCTCAACGTGAGCGCGGGCCTGGGGCATTCGATCTACGCTCCCGTGCGATTCGCGTGCCGTCCCGAAGCGTCGCTGCTCACGCTTCTGCCGCGCGGCTGACGGCGTTCGAAGCACTCTCGCCGATCGGGTAGACTCGTGGGGTTGCCGTGCGAGCGGCGACGGGGTGTGGCGCAGCTTGGTAGCGCGCTTCGTTCGGGACGAAGAGGCCGCAGGTTCAAATCCTGTCACCCCGACCAGATCTTTCTCGGAGGATGCAGTGACCGTCCGTCTCGTCGCCTTCGACCTCGATGACACCCTCGCACCGTCCAAGAGCGCGATCGATCCGCGCATCGGCGACCTGCTCGTCGCTCTCGCCGAGCGCGTCGAGGTGGCGATCATCTCGGGTGGCCAGCTCGCCCAGTTCACGGCCCAGGTCATCGATCGACTGCCGGATGCCGCGAATCGCTGCCTCGACGCCTTCCACCTGCTGCCCACGTGCGGCACGCAGTACTACCGGCTCGCGCCGGAGGGCGTCGTGACGGTCTACGCCCACGCGCTGACCGACGACGAGAAGACCCGCGCACTCGCCGCGGTCGAATCCGAAGCACGCCGCCTGGGCCTGTGGGAACCCGACCCCTGGGGAGACATCCTCGAAGACCGCGGATCGCAGATCACGTTCTCGGCGCTCGGGCAGCGCGCTCCCCTCGAGGCCAAGACGGCATGGGATCCGACCGGCGAGAAGAAGAACACGCTGCGCGCCGCCGTCGCCGAGCGCCTGTCCGATCTCGAAGTGCGCTCGGGCGGTTCGACGTCGGTCGACATCACGCATCGCGGGATCGACAAGGCCTATGGCATGCGGCAGCTGGCCGAGCAGACCGGCATCCCGCTCGAGGACATGCTCTTCGTCGGCGATCGCCTGGACCCCGACGGCAACGACTACCCCGTCCTCGCAATGGGCGTCGAGTGCCGCGCCGTCGAGGGCTGGGAAGACACCGCGGCGCTGCTCGACGAGCTGATCCCCACACTGCCCCCGCGCTGACGCGCCGCTCACTTCTCGCGCGCGCGGCGCGTCAGCAGCGCGCTGCCCACTCAGCCGCGCGCTGCCCACCACCGTCGCGCTACCCCGCCACCGTCGCGCTACCCCGCGACCGTCGCGCTCCCCTGCCACCGTCGCGCTACCAAAACCTGCCGCCGCGATCGTTCTCTCGGTAGCGCGCGCAGGTTTCGGTAGCGCGACCACTCAGATCGGGAGCGTACGCAGGATTCGGTAGCGCGACCCGAACTCTGCCGCGCAGCGCGACCCACCACATCGGTAGCGCGCGCAGGTTTCGGTAGCGCGACCCGAACTCTGCCGCGCAGTGCAACCCACCGCATCGGGAGCGCACGCAGGTTTCGGTAGCGCGACCCACCACATCGGGAGCGTACGCAGGATTCGGTAGCGCGACCCGAACTCTGCGCGGCGGCGCGACCCGCCACATCGGTAGCGCGCGCAGATTTCGGGAGCGCGACCCGAACTACGCCGGGTAACGCGACCCGAGCTACGCCGGCGCAGCGCGACGCATCAACATCGGCGTCCCCGCCTGCGAGCGTCAGGCCGGGGTCTTGGCCTCGTGCGAGGCGGCGCGCACACGCGGTGCGCCCCCGGCCTCGGCTGCCGCGGGACCGCCGGCCAGCGGCAGCAGCCGCGTGAGCTGCGTCACGTGCCGCGGCTCGAGCTCGGCGAGCGACGAGACGCCCAAGAGCTTCATCGTGCGCTCGATCTCGTCGCGCAGGATCGCGATCGTCCGGTCGACGCCCGCGCGTCCGCCCGCCATGAGCCCGTACAGATACGCGCGGCCGATGAGCGTGAACTTCGCGCCCATCGCGATCGCGGCGACGATGTCGGCGCCGTTCATGATGCCCGTGTCGATCATGACGGTCGCGTCGGCGCCGACTTCGCGCACGACCTCGGGCAGCAGGTGGAACGGCACGGGAGCCCGGTCCAGCTGGCGCCCGCCGTGGTTGGAGAGGATGATCCCGTCGACGCCGGCGTCGATGAGTCGCTTCGAGTCCTCGACGTTCTGCACGCCCTTGATCACGATCTTTCCGGGCCAGAGGTCGCGGATGACCGCGAGGTCGTCGTAGCTGATCGTCGGGTCCATGGCGGCATCGAGCAGTTCGCCGACCGTTCCGCCCGTCGTCGACAGAGACGCGAACTCGAGCTTCGGCGTCGTGAGGAAGTCGATCCACCACCACGGACGCGGGATGGCGTTGATGATCGTGCCGATCGTGAGCTGCGGCGGGATCGAGAAGCCGTTGCGCTTGTCCCGCAGACGAGCACCCGCGACGGGGGTGTCGACGGTGAACTGCAGCGTGTCGAACCCGGCCTCGGCGGCGCGGCGCACGAGACCGTACGAGATCTCGCGATCGCGCATGACGTACAGCTGGAACCAGTTGCGACCGTGGGGATTCGCCTTGGCGACGTCTTCGATCGACGTCGTGCCGAGGGTCGACAGCGTGAACGGGATGCCGGCGGCCCCGGCCGCCCCCGCTCCGGCCGTCTCGCCCTCGGTCTGCATGAGGCGGGTGAAGCCGGTCGGCGCGATGCCGAAGGGCAGCGCCGAGGGACCGCCGAGGATCTCGGTCGACATGTCGACCTCGGCGGCGGGGCGCAGGATGTCGGGGTGGAACTCGACGTCCTCGAACGCCTGCCGTGCCCGTGAGAGCGAGAACTCCCCCTCTGCCGCGCCGTCGGTGTAGTCGAAGGCGGCCTTCGGCGTGCGGCGCTTGGCGATCGTGCGCAGATCGGCGATCGTGAGCGCGGCGTCGAGCCGGCGCTTGCGTCCGTCGAGCTCGGGCTTTTTGAACTGCATGAGCTCGAGCAGCTCGCTGGGCCGCGGAAGCTGGCGTTTCACCATGGTGCGCCTTTCAGGGGCTCGTGCGGGCCAAGCCCGCGTGAGCGTAGTAACCGGTGATGTGGTCGTGGACGAGTGTTCGCGCGAGCGGGGCATCCCCGGCATCGACAGCGGTGAGGATGGCCCGATGCTCGTCGCGCAGGCGCGCCGCCGTGGCATCCCAGTCGAGGATCTGCTCGGCGCCTTGCTGCACGTACGATTCGATCGCGGTGCGCAGCCCCGCCATCGTGGCGGCGATGACCTGATTGCCCGAGGCCTCGGCGAGCGCGAGGTGCAGTTGAGCGTCGAGCGCGAGGAACTCGGCCGGGGTCAGATCCGCGGACTCCATCGCGTCGAGGATCTCGTGCGCCTCGGCGAGCGAGCGATCGGGAGCGGACGCGAGCGCCTCGACGACGGCGGCCTCGAGCACGAGACGCGTCGCGACGACGTCATCGAGCGGAAATCCGTGCGCCGCGACCTGCAGGCGCAGCAGCACCGACATGCCGCCCTTCGGCGTCGCCGTGATGATGGCACCGGCCGTCGGCCCCGAGCCCCTCGCCGTGCGCAGGAGTCCCATCACCTCGAGCACGCGCAGCGCCTCACGGACGCTCGATCGACCGACTCCGAGGGATGCCGCGAGCTCGCGCTCGGGCGGAAGACGATCCCCCGGATGCAGACGGCCCTCGAGCAGATCGGACTCGATCGTCTCGAGAACGAGCCGCCACGCGCGTGCGGCGGGAAGTGCCGGCGTGGTCGGGGACGAGGACATGCGGAGCTCCGTTGCGTTTGTGGTCTGACCACGCT
>NZ_JBHJZS010000055.1:0-8075 GCF_042271185.1 Microbacterium sp. NPDC055910 | reverse complement strand
GAATGACCCTCGCGCGTGACCCCGTGAGACTGCATCGGGGCGCCGAGACCGTGGGTAACACCCGCAGTCTCGGCGCCCCGATGCAGTCTCGGCGTCAATGGCGTGCATAGGCTGGGAGGGGCAGGGCGAGAGGGAGGAGCGGACATGATGCATCCGCAGAGCGGTGAGGTCGTCGACGACAGTGCGAGGCCGTGGCTGTCCGCGTACGCCGACGGGGTCCCCGCCGACATCGCCCCCGTCACAGAGACGCTCGTCGACCTGCTCGACGCCTCGGTCGCCCGGTTCGGCAAGAGGGACGCCCTGGAGTACTTCGGCGCGCGCACGACGTACGCCGACCTCGGCGAGCAGGTCGAGCGGGCGGCATCCGGTCTTCGCACGTTGGGGGTGAAACCCGGCGACCGGGTCGCCCTCGTGCTGCCGAACTGCCCGCAGCACGTCGTCGCGTTCTACGCCGTGCTGCGCCTGGGGGCCATCGTCGTCGAGCACAACCCGCTGTACACGCCGCGCGAGCTGCGCCACCAGTTCGAGGTGCACGGCGCTGTCGTCGCGATCGTGTGGGACAAGGTCGCCGATGTCATCGCCGCCCTGCCCGACGACGCCCGCCCCGCGAAGATCGTCGCCGTCCGGCTCACCGACGCCATGCCGCGCGTCAAGCGTGTGGCCCTGCGGCTCCCGCTCGCTCGAGCGCGCGCAGCGCGGGAGCGGCTCACCGCGCGGCCGACCGCGAAGGGGATCATCCCGTGGACGCGGGTGACGAAAGCGCGGCGGATCTCACGCCGCATCCCTCGTCCGCAGCTGGGGGACACGGCGCTGCTCCAGCTCACGAGCGGCACGACGGGTCATCCGAAGGCGGCGATCCTCTCGCACGCGAACCTGCGCTCGAACGCCGCGCAGGGGCGTGCGTGGCTGCCCGGTCTGCACGAGGGCGAAGAGGTCGTCTACGCCGTCCTGCCGCTCTTCCACGCGTACGGCCTCACGCTGTGCCTCACCTTCGCGATGTCGATCGGGGCGAAGGTGGTGCTCTTCCCGACCTTCGACGTCGATCTCGTCATCGCCGCGGCCCGCACGTCGCCGCCCACATTCCTGCCGGCGGTGCCGCCGATCTATGACGCCCTCTCGCGCGCGAGCGCGCAGCGGCGGATCGATCTGCGCAGCGTGCGGTTCGCGATCTCGGGCGCGATGAGCCTGCCCGTGCCCACCGTGACCCGCTGGGAGGAGGCGACCGGCGGACTACTGGTCGAGGGCTACGGGATGACCGAGACCTCACCCGTCGCTCTCGGGAACCCGGTCGGACCGTCGCGGCGGCCCGGGACCGTCGGTGTGCCGTTCCCGAGCACCCACATCCGCATCGTCGACCCGGACGACCCCGCGAGCGAGCGTGGTCCCGGCGAGGTCGGCGAGCTGCTCCTGCGCGGGCCCCAGGTCTTCCAGGGGTACTGGAATCAGCCGGCCGAGACCGCGGCCGTCCTGCTGCCGGGAGGCTGGCTGCGCACGGGTGACGTCGTGACGATGTCGGAGGACGGCTTCGTCACGGTCGTCGACCGCGTGAAAGAGCTCATCATCACCGGCGGGTTCAACGTCAGCCCCACCGAGGTCGAGCAGACGCTCCTGCTCCACCCCGATGTGGAGGGCGCGGCGGTCGTCGGCCTGCCCCGCTCCGCCGGCGGCGAAGACGTCGCGGCGGCGGTCGTGATGAAGCCGGGCACGGTCTTCGACTCCCGCGCGCTCCGCGACTTCTGCCGCGCGCACGTGACGGCCTACAAGGTGCCCAAGCGCATCGTCGAGGTCGATGACCTGCCGCGTTCGCAGATCGGCAAGGTGCTGCGCCGCGTCGTCCGGGACGACATGCTCGCGCGAACGGACTGAGGCGCGCGCGTCGCCACGTCAGGGCTGAGCGAGCAGGCGTTCCACGTCGCTGCGGTCGGGATACGACGACTGCGCACCCGGATGCTGCACCGCGATGGCCGACATCGCGGTGGCGAAGCGGACCGCGTCGGCAAGGTTCGCACCACGGGCCAGCTCGCACGCTGTCGCACCGACGAACGCGTCGCCCGCTCCCGTCGTGTCCACCGCGCGCACGACGTGAGCCGGGATCGAACGCAGTCCGTCGCCATCGGCGACGAGCGCACCCGCCGCTCCGAGCGTGATGACGACCGAACGTGCACCGGCCTCGAGCAGACCGAGAGCGAGGCCCGCGGTGTCGAGCGTTCCGTTGCCCAGGACGATGCCCGCCTCGTGTTCGTTGACGATGAGCGGATCGCACCAGCGCAGCACGTCCTGGTCGAGCCTCCGGGCGGGAGCAGCGTTGAGCACGATCCGCACGCGGGCCGTTCCGGCGAGCTCGAGCGCGTAGGAGACGGTGTCTTCGGGGATCTCCATGCTCACGACGAGAACGGATGCTGCGCGGATGGCTTCGGCGGCAGCATCCACCATCGCACGATCCACCTCGCGGTTCTCGCCGGGCGAGACGACGATCGAGTTCTCGCCGTCGGGGGTGAGCAGGATGAGCGCCGTGCCGGTCGCCCCGTCGCCCACACCCACCGCCGTGGTGTCCACGCCGGCTTCGGCGAGGCGCGTGCGCAGAAGGCGGCCGTGATCGTCGTCGCCGACGCGCCCGATGAAGGCGGTGCCCACGCCTGCCCGCGCGGTGCCCACGCCTGCCCGCGCGGCGGCGGCGGCCTGGTTGGCGCCTTTGCCGCCGGGATGCACGCGCAGATCCGAGCCGAGCAGCGTCTCGCCCGCGCCCGGCCGTCGCTCGACCTCGACCACGAGGTCCGCGTTGGCGCTTCCCAGGACGACGACGCTGCTGTCGGACATGTTCTCCACCTCTTCGCTCGGCGGCGCCGGGCTCGACGGCATCGTACGCCGCGAGTGGGGCGATGACGTCGTCTTCGGCGACATCGCGCAGCACGGCGGCGGTTCGGTGTCCGACCCGCCGAGCGGCGGGCCGGTGAGGATTCGTGGCAGAGTCGAGGGGACCGAGACCGCGATGGAGAGGCGATGTGCAGATGAGCGACGAATCGATGAAGTTCGGCGAGATCGGCGTCTGGCGGGCGTCGCGCGGGCTCGACCCCGATCTCGCGCGCGGAATCGAGCGGCTGGGCTATGCGGCGCTGTGGGTCGGCGGGTCCCCCGCGGGCGATCTGCACGATGTCGAAGCCGTCGTCGCCGCAACCGAGCGCATCGTCGTCGCCACGGGCGTCGTCAACATCTGGCACGCCGACGCGACCGAGGTCGCCGCGTCGTACCACCGCATCGAGGAGAACCACCCCGGCCGGTTCGTGCTGGGCATCGGCAGCGGGCACCGCGAAGCCGACGCCGCGCGCACGCGCCCGCTCGCGGCGATGCGGGACTACCTCGACGTGCTGGATGCCGAGGGGGTGCCGGCCGACCGCCGCCTCCTCGCCGCCCTCGGCCCGAAGACCCTGCAGCTCTCCGCCGAAAGGTCCCTCGGCGCGCACCCCTATCTCACCACCCCCGCGCACACGCGCTTCGCGCGCGAGGCCCTGGGGCCGGACGCCTTCCTCGCGCCGGAGCAGATGTTCATCGCGACCGACGACCCCGAGGCTGCACGCAAGATCGCGCGCGGCACGCTGCGCAGCTACCTGAAGATGTCGAACTACGCCGACATGCTCGTGAAGTTCGACTTCGATCGCGCACAGCTCGAGGGCGAAGCAGACGACGCCGTCATCGACGCGCTCACGCCGTGGGGCGCGCCCGAGACGATCGCATCTGCCGTCCGGGCGCACCTCGATGCGGGCGCCGACCACGTGTGCATCCAGTCGCTGCCCATGCGCGAGGATCCGCTGGGTGCACTCGAGACGATGGCCGACGCGCTCGGCATCACGCCCGGCTGATGGAGCACGCCGGACGCCTCCCCGAGGAGGCCCCCGATCCGCGGATCGAGCGTGAGGAGATGCTGAAGCGCATGCCGATCCCCGTGCTCGTGTTCGCGCCGCAACCGGCTGTGGGACACGCCGACATCGGCGTCGGCACGGGCACCGACGCGGCGGGACTCCAAACCATGACGGCGAGCGTCACATCGACGCTGTGGCGCAACCCCGACGACAAGGACGACCCGGTCAACCTCGCCGATCTCGACGACGCGACCCGTCGCTCGATCGACGAGGTGCCGCCGTGGCCGCGGCCGCGCTGGCTGATCGAGCAGGTCGAGCGGATGCGGTATCGCACGCTCTGGGAAGCGGTCCAGACGACCTGGTACCGCGAAGCATCCGAGTTCACGACCCTCGGGTACCTGCTCGTGCAGCACGCGAACCACATCCTGATGAACCAGTTCCGAGAAGAGCACGCCGTCGGGCTGCACGACTGGGGCTCACCCGCCCTGACGTCGGAGCGGGTCATCCGGCGCGGCGTCGACGTCGTGATCGACGGCGAGATCGTCGTCGGCGCCGAGATCGACACCGACCCCTTCGTCTATGCGATCGGCGCCGAGCTCGCCAACGGGGGAGTGTTCACCGCCGTCATCCCGCGCGAGGACCTTCCCTACCTCGATCTCGCGTTCGCGACGCGGGCCGGTTAGGGCTCGTCGAGGAACCGCTGCCAGCCGTCGGCGTCGGCGTGCTCGAAGACGAGGTTCGTCTCGGTGTGGGCGACCGCGGGATGCCCCGTGAGGTAGGTGAGCACGAACTCGCGCAGTTCGCCCGCGTCGCGCGCGAGCACGTGCAGCAGGAAGTCGTCTGCGCCGGCCATGTGGAACAGCCGCACGACGCCGGGAAGCCCCGTCGCGGCACGCCGGAAGGCCTCGATCTCGGTGCGGGCGTGCTTCACGAGGCGCACGGCGATGAGCGCCTGCACGGTCGCGCCGAGCCGGTCGGTGTCGAACTCGACGCGGTAGCCCTTGATGACGCCCTGCGACTGCAGACGGCGCAGCCGCAGCGACACGGTGGACTCCGCGATGCCCAGTTCTGCGGCCAGCGCTGCGCCCGATGCGCGAGCGTTGTCGCTCAGGGCGCGCAGTAGCGCCCGATCGGTCGGATCGAGGTCGAAGGACCGTGACACCGCGGCATCCTCTCGGTTCGTTTTTCGCAGGATCTGCGATGATTTCTGTAATTGTAGGCGGTGCTTCATTACGACTTGAGGATGCCGCGAGAATCTGCTGTCCTGAACCTCATGCAACCCGAGCGCCATCGGTGGGAGACGCGTGCTGTGCACGGCGGTATGGCCGGCCTCCGCGAAGCCGGTTCCCACGTCCCGACCATCGACTTGTCCACGACCAATCCGCTGCCCGACGTCGAAGTCGGAGGCCTGTCCTACGAGGAGCTCGCGACAGGTCACGACCTCGGCCCCGGGCGCAGCGCCGTCTATCAGCGGCTCTGGCAGCCCGGCGTCGCGCGGTTCGAAGAGGCGCTCGCCGATCTCGAGGGCGCCGAGGGCGCCGTCGCGTTCGCGAGCGGCATGGCCGCGCTGACGGCGTGTCTCATCGCGACCGTCTCGGCGGGCAAGCCGCACGTCGTCGCGGTCCGTCCGCTCTACGGCGGCACCGACCACGTGCTCCAGAGCGGCCTGCTGGGCACCGAGGTGACGTGGTCGGCACCCGGCGACGTGGCCGCGCACATCCGTCCCGAGACGGGGCTGGTCATCATCGAGACGCCCGCCAACCCCACGCTGGAACTGCTCGACATCGCCGCCGTCGTCGCGGCGGCGGGCGACGTGCCGGTACTCGTGGACAACACGTTCGCGACCCCCGTGCTGCAGCGTCCCATCGAGCACGGCGCGACGCTCGTCATGCACAGCGCGACGAAGTACCTCGGCGGGCACGGCGACGCCATGGGCGGCGTCGTCGCGGGTCCGACCGCGTGGGTCGAGCGGCTCCGCCAGGTGCGCGCCCTGACGGGCGGCATCCTGCACCCCATGGGCGCCTACCTGCTGCATCGCGGTCTGCGCACCCTCGCCGTGCGCGTTCGCGCGCAGCAGGAGACCGCTCAGGCCCTCGCCGAGCGCATGAGCGCGCACGACGCGGTCGCACGCGTGTTCTACCCCGGCCTGCCGGGCCAGGACCCGCAGGGTCTGCTCGGCCGCCAGCTGGCCGGCGCCGGTTCGATCATCGCGATCGAGCTCGCGGGCGGCTATGTCGCCGCGGCGCGCTTCACCGAGGCGTGCGAGCTCGTGACTCACGCCGTGTCGCTGGGCGGCGTCGACTCCCTCGTGCAGCACCCGGCCTCGCTGACCCATCGACCTGTCGTGGGCGACGCGAAGCCCGGCGCGGGCATCGTGCGACTGTCGATCGGTCTCGAGCACGTCGATGACCTCACCGCGGATGTGCTCGCGGCGCTCGACGCCGCCGACGCGCCGGCCGAACGCGTCGTGATCGCCGACGAAGGGCTCGTGGGTCAGAGCTGACGTCTCGCGCAGCATCCGTCCGAGCGGGATGATGGGGGGATGCTGCGCATTCCTGACGTGACCCTCAACGACGGCACCCGCTTTCCCGAGCTCGGACTCGGCACGTACGGGCTCGAGGGCGACGAGGGTGTGGAGGCCATGGCCGCCGCCATCGGGAGCGGCTACCGGCTGCTCGACACGGCCGTGAACTACGGCAACGAGAGCGACGTCGGTGAGGCGGTGCGCCGCAGCGGCGTCGACCGCGACGACCTCGTGATCACCTCGAAACTGCCCGGCCGGCACCACGGCTTCGACGAGGCCATCGCGAGCGTGGAGGGCTCGCTCGACGCGCTCGGGCTCGAGCGCATCGATCTGCACCTCATCCACTGGCCGAACCCGAGCGTCGGAAAGTGGCTGGACACGTGGCGCGGCCTCATCGAAGCGCGCGAGCGCGGGCTCGTGCGGTCGATCGGCGTCTCGAACTTCACGATCACGATGATCGAGCGGCTCATCGCCGAGACCGGCGTCACGCCCGCCGTCAACCAGATCGAGCTGCACCCGTACTTTCCGCAGGCGACATTGCGCGCGTTCCACGCCGAGCACGGCATCCGCACCGAGAGCTGGAGCCCGCTGGCGCGGCGCACCGAACTGCTCGGCGAACAGGTCATCGCCGACATCGCCGCCGTGCGGGGGGTGTCACCGACGAAGGTCGTGCTGCGCTGGCACATCGAACTCGGCTCGACGCCCATCCCGAAGTCGAGCGATCCCGACCGTCAGCGCGAGAACGCCGACGTCTTCGGGTTCTCGCTCGACGAGGCCGACATCGCGGCGGTCTCCGGGCTCGAGCGAGGACGGCTGTGGGACGGCGACCCCGACCGGCACGAAGAGATGTGATTCACGCGTCGGGGAGTGCGTCGAGCCACTCCGCGAAGGTCTGACGGCCGCGTACGGCATCGGGGCCGGCCAGCAGCGCACCGCTGCGCTGGGCCCGGCCCATCGCTCCGGGAAGGCTGAGGGGCGGCATCCACCCGCAGTGCCCGATCGCCCGTGCATACGCGCGCATCATGTCGGCGAGGCTCTCTTCGCGCGGTCCGCCGAGGTCCGTCGCGCGGCCGGCGGGTCCTTCCTGGGCGCGGCTGACGAGGTGCTCGGCGACTTCGCGCGCGGCGATCGGCTGCGTGCGCGCACGCAGAGCGAAGCGCAGCGGCCCGGCTGCGGCGCGCACGTACATCTGCGCCGCGAACTCGTGGAACTGCGTCGCGCGCTGGATCGTCCAGGGCACGGGGCCGGCCGCGACGAGGCGTTCCTGTGCGAGCTTGCCGGCGTAATAGCCCTCGGGCGCGGCATCCGCCCCCACGATCGACAGCGCGATGTGATGGGCGACGCCGGCGGCGCGCTCGGCGGCGAGCAGCGAACGCGTGGCACCGGCGAAGAACGAGATCGACTCGTCGGCCCTGAGGGTCGTGACGTTCGACACGTCGATGACGGCGTCGACGCCGACCAGGGCGCGGGGGAGTCCGGCTCCGGAGAGCAGCTCCACGCCGCGGCTGCGCGCCAGCAGGACCGTGTCGTGCCCGCGCTCGCGGGCGACGTCGACGACGTGCCCGCCGGTGAGCCCCGTGCCGCCGGCCACCGCGATCCGCATCCGTCCTCCCCATCTCGTCGCCCCCCGGCGGCCCCAGCTTACGACCGCGAGACTGCAACGGCGCGCCGAGACCGTGGGTAGACCCCGCAGT
>NZ_JBHJZS010000054.1:0-10190 GCF_042271185.1 Microbacterium sp. NPDC055910 | reverse complement strand
GGGTGCGATCGCACCCCACCCCGAAGACGGCTAGCGGGTTATCAGCCCGCCGGGTACGCGGCGTACGGAGCCGTCGCCGTCTTGACGACGATCTGACCATCGAAGTCGAGGGTCGAGGTGACCGTCGCCTCTCCGGCCGGGACCGAGGCCAGGCGCGAGTTCACCGAGACCGACACCGTCTTGCCGGGCGCGACGTTGGTGAACGTCTTGCTGCCGTAAGCAGTGGTGATCTCGATGTCCGCAGGCACCGTCGCGTTGTTCGTCGCCGACACCGACAGGTAGACCTTGCCCGCGAGCGTGCGAGCGGTCGTCTCTGCCGTCACGGCTTCACCGATGGTGAAGGCGTAGTTCTTCGTCTCGGAGATGTTCCCCGCGATGTCGTGCGCGTTGTAACGGAGCGTGTAGGCGCCGTCGGGCAGGCTCACGGTCGACGTGTGCGTCGCCGAGGTGGCGCCGTCCACGTTCGTCTGCGTGCCCTTGACGATCCGACCGTCCTGGTAGACGTTCGCGACGATCGTCTTGAGGCCCGTGTCATCGGTCGCCTCGAGCTCGATGACGAGCTCGTCGTGCGGGCCGACGTACGACGGCGAGACGAGGTTCGTCTCGGGACGCTGCGTGTCAATGACGCACTCGACGGTCGACGTCGCGGCCGAGTTGTTCTCGGACGTGGCCGTGATCGAGATGCGAGCACCCTGCGTGCCTGCACCGTCGCGGTAGGCGTAGACGGGCACATCGACCGTCTCGCCGGCCGTCGCCGTCACGATGGCGCTCGGGGTGTGGACGTTCCAGCCCTCACCCGCGACCGTCGTCGAGATGCGGTAGATGTCGCTGTTGGCAGCGGCATCCTCGACAGCGGAGCCCGTGTTCGTCAGCGGAACGACGCACTGCGCGATCTGACCCTGCTCGACGGCTTCCTTGCCCGCCGTGAGCGCCGGCTGAGCGAGGCTCACGCCGCGCTGCTGCGGACCGGCGTTGCCGATCGAGCGGACGGCCACGTCGTACTCGAGGAGGCCGTCTTCGTCGCGACGCATCTCTTCGATGTAGAAGTGCAGGCCGTTGTACTCGTCGACGTACTCGTACTCCGAACCGGAGTTGACCCCGGCGTGGAAGAGGGCGTCGTTCAGCTGGCGCTGGTCACCGCGCGTGATCGGAATCGGCGTGCCGTCACCACGGATGTAGTCGAGCGTGTCGATGTCCTGCGGGTTGGCGTCGATCGTCCAGAGGAACGGGTTGCGGTCGGCGACCTTGGTCTTCGAGATCATGACGCCGGCGTCGGGCTGGTACGAGTCCGTGCCCATGCGGTCGATGACTTCGAGCGTGTAGTGGTTGAAGCCACCACCGTCGCAGTCCCACTGCGCGCGGCGCGTGCAGGTGCCGTTGGACTTGTCGCCACCGTCGAGCGCGAGGTTGATGCCCGTGAGGCGACCCTCGTGCGTGACGGCACGCGTCAGCAGGTTGGCCGTGATCGAGCCCTTGGCGGCGATCTCGGTCGTCGAGGTCTGCAGCACGTTGTCCTCGCCGATGATGCCGAGGTTCAGACGGTTGCGCAGCGCGACGCCGGCGGGGCCGGATCCACCCTGCACCGAGGGGATGTTCCACCGCGTGTGCGTGCCACCGGGGCCGTTGAACGAACCGCGGGCCATGATGTCGAACGGGCCGGAGGTGTCGCGGAGCGGGCCGCCGTCTGCAGCGTCCGTGCCGTACGGGTTTCCGTAGTTGTCCGAGATCTCGAGGATGTGCGCGAACTCGTGCGCGAACGTTCCCATGCCCGACGACTCAGCCTGCGTCGAGTTGCCGGCGCGCGTCGCGGTCGGGAAGTTGGCGTTCGGCCAGTGGCTGATCGCTGCCTTCCACGACGTCCACGGGATGTAGCGCGTCTTGGCCCAGTTGGCCATGTTGTTGCCGTTCTGGTCCGGCGCGAAGCCGTTCTCGTCACGCGGCGGGCCGAATGCGTCCGGCACGTCCTCGGGAGCGGCGAACATCATCTGACCGAACTCTTCCCACGTCGACGACTCGTCCTGGCCGGCCGTGATGTAGAAGACCTGGTCGAACTGCGTCAGCGGGTCGGCGATCTCGAGGTCGGCAGCCCACAGACGGTTCGCGTCGGTGCGGATGACCTTGTTACACGTGTCGCCCTGCGGGCAGAACGCCGCATTCGGACGGTTGAAGCTGTCGTTCAGACCGTACTCGTGGATCTTGCCGGGCATCTCGTAGGGGCCGAAGGCCTCCATCTGCACGCTCAGACGACCGCCGGACTGCTCCATCCAGTAGTCGTTGAGCGTCTGGCCGTTGTTGAGCTCGCTCGGCGTGTTCAGCAGGTCGAGATAGAACTGCGGCACGTCCTCGCGAGCGACGGGCTCGAAGCCGGCCGTCGGGTTCTTGAACGCGTCGGATTCCGGCTCCTGCGTCACGACGAAGGGCTGGTTCGGGAAGTCGAGCAGGACGATGGCACCGTTGAAGGTCTGCTGGCTGCCTTCGGTGTCGTTCGCCCAGTCGGTGTTGGGCACGGGGACGTAGTCCGCGTGCGTCATGTCGTCCATGTTGACCCAGTTCTGCGGGTCGACCGGCTCGAGCACCGACGGATCGATGATCGGGTCGGCGGGCGCTGCAGTGGCCGCCTGACCGGCGATGGCACCGGTCATGACGACACTCAGGGCAGCCGTGGCGGCAAGCCCTGTGCGCCAGCTGCGCGAACGCATTCGGCGTGGTGATGTCAAGAGATCACTCCTCTGATTCTTGTTGCATGCGCCTCGGCACCCGTGGGCAGCGTTACCCCCAGCAAGGCACACACCTGTGACTTGTAGCATGTCACGCACTCATAGCGCGTGGGGATCGGGAAAAGTGGCCTGTACTCTTCGGAAAGAGTGATGAGTGCGGGCGATGCCCGCGAATTCCGCGTCGTTACGCGGCAGACCGGCATTTACCCCCCCTTGTTCTGAGCGGGTGTCCGGAGAGGGCGATGTTACGGTTCCGCATACGTCCGAAACCGCGAGAAATCGCTGTGATAGGACTGATACGTCACACAGCGCGAGGCTGCTTCTGTGGTCTCGTCATTCAGCGCTGAACCCTTGCAGACAGGAGAAGCATGGCTACCGCTACGACTACTGGTCGTCGCATCGTCATCGGTCTCGGTGGAGCGGCGGCATTCGCCCTCGTTCTCGCCGGATGTGCCGGTGGCTCGACGTCCGACGGCACCGACGAGGGCACCACGGGCGGTGAGGCCATCATCATCGGTACGACCGAGCAGGTGACGGCCCTCGACCCCGCGAACGCCTACGACAACGGGTCCTTCACGGTCATGAACCAGATCTACCCGTTCCTCATGAACTCCGTCCCCGGCGACGCCGAGGTCAAGCCCGACATCGCAGAGTCGGCCGAGTTCACGGCGCCGAACGAGTACACGGTCACCCTCAAGGAGGGCCTGACCTTCGCCAACGGCAACGAGCTGACGTCGTCCGACGTCAAGTTCTCGTTCGACCGCCAGCTGGCGATCGCATCCGAGACCGGACCGTCGTACCTGCTCGGCGCGCTCGAGTCGGTCGAGGCTCCGGACGACCTGACGGTCGTCTTCACGCTGACGTCCGAGAACGACCAGACCTGGCCCCAGGTGCTCTCGAGCCCCGCCGGCCCGATCGTCGACGAAGAGGTCTTCCCGGCCGACGAGGCACTGTCGGACGACGACATCGTCGCGGCGCAGCCCTTCGCCGGTCAGTACGTCATCGAGAGCTACGACTTCAACAACCTGATCTCGTACAAGGCGAACGACAGCTACGACGGCCTCCTGGGCGCACCGCTCACCTCCGAGGTCAACGTCAAGTACTACACCGACGCGTCGAACCTCAAGCTCGACGTCCAGGAAGGCAACATCGACGTCGCGAACCGCACGCTGTCGGCTACCGACATCGATGACCTCCGCGGCAACGACAACGTCAAGGTCGTCGACGGCCCCGGTGGAGAGATCCGCTACCTCGTGTTCAACTTCAACACGATGCCCTACGGCGCCACGACGCCCGAGGCTGACCCGGCGAAGGCTCTCGCCGTCCGTCAGGCCATCGCCGACGTGATCGACCGCGAGGCCATCGCCGAGCAGGTCTACAAGGGCACGGTCGAGCCCCTGTACTCGTACCTGCCCGAGGGTGTTCCCGGCGCCACCGTGTCGCTGCGCGACGCGTACGGCGACGGCAACGGTGGACCCGACGTCGACAAGGCCACGGCAGCCCTCGAGGCCGCCGGTGTCGCGACGCCCGTCGAGCTCAACATCCAGTACGTCGCTGAGCGCTACGGCCCCTCGTCGGGTGACGAGTACGCCGTCATCAAGGACAGCCTGGACTCGAGCGGTCTGTTCACGACGAACATCCAGTCCACCGAGTGGGTCACCTACTCGAAGGACCGCGTCGCGGACGCGTACCCGATCTACCAGCTCGGCTGGTTCCCGGACTACGCCGACTCGGACAACTACCTGACGCCGTTCTTCGCGACGGACAACTTCCTCGCGAACCACTACTCCAACGCCGAGGTCGACGCACTGCTCAAGCAGCAGGGCTCGACGGTCGACACCGACGAGCGCGTCGCGCTCATCGAGGAGATCCAGGGAGTCGTCGCGGGCGACCTGTCCACGCTCCCGTACATCGCGTTCAGCCAGAACGCGGTCACGGGCACGGACGTCTCGGGCGTCGAGAACACGCTCGACCCGACGTTCAAGTTCCGCTACGGCGTCATCACCAAGGGCTGATCGCTCCGCGTTCAGTCTGAGAGGAGGTGGTCCGACCACGTCGGACCACCTCCTCATTTTCTTGCCAGCCCCATCCGACCCGAGGATCCGACCCCATGACCACGACGGCAACCCCGCAAGAGGCGCCGGCGTCTCCACGGAGCACACGCCAGAAGAAGACTCGTTCCTCCGGTGGCAGCCTGTGGCGCTACATCCTGATCCGCTTCCTGCTGATCTTCCCCACGATCTTCATCCTCGTCACCCTCGTCTTCGTGCTCATGCGCACGACCGGTGACCCCATCACGGCAGCTCAGGGCGGACGCCTCCCCCCGGACAAACTCGCTGAACTCATCGCGGCTGCCGGCTACGACCGTCCGCTGTGGCAGCAGTACATCGACTACCTCGCTCAGCTGCTGCGTTTCGATCTCGGAACGACGCTGACCACGAACCGCCCCGTCGCCGAGGTTCTCATCACCTACGGTCCCGCGACGTTCGAACTCGTCTTCTTCTCCGTCATCGTGGCCCTGATCGTCGGCATCCCGCTCGGCGCGGTCGCTGCCTACTACCGTGACCGCGGCCAGGACGCCATCCTGCGAGTATCGGCGATCCTCTTCTACGCCACCCCCGTCTTCTTCTCCGGTCTCCTGCTCAAGCTCGTCTTCGCCGTGTGGCTGAAGTGGCTCCCGGTCGCCGGCCGGGCCTCCACGGGGGCGGAGCTGCAGATGATGCGCCTGGACAACTCCTCGGGCTTCTACACGATCGACGCCTTCCGCACCGGCAACCCCGCCGTCATCATGGACGTGCTCTCGCACGCCGTGCTGCCGGCGATCGCCCTCGGTCTGCTCACGGCCGGCGTCTTCCTCCGGCTCGTGCGCACCAACATGATCGGCACGCTGTCCACCGACTACGTGGATGCTGCCCGCTCGCGCGGCGTGAGCGAGTTCCGCCTCGTGCGCAAACATGCCTTCCGGCCGGCGCTCATCCCGATCATCACCGTCATCGGCATGCAGATCGCGCTCCTGCTGGGTGGCGCCGTCCTCACCGAGACGACGTTCGAGTGGAAGGGGCTCGGGTTCATGCTCGCCCAGTTCCTCCAGTCGCGTGACTTCGTCGCCGTGCAGGGCATCGTCGTGCTGCTCGCGGTGATCGTCGCCCTGACCAACTTCCTCGTCGACATCGTCGCGGCGATCATCGACCCGCGAGTGAGGTACTGACATGACGACCACCACCACCGTCACCCTCCCGCCCATCCAGAAGCAGTCGTGGCTGAGCCGGCTACCCGTCGTGCACCAGCTGCGGCAGTCGGTCGGACTGCAGCGCGGCATGCTCATCGCGGGCCTCGTCATCACGTTCGTCTTCATCCTGACGGCGCTGCTGGCCCCGTACATCTCGCCGTTCAGCTTCAACCAGCGCCGCGGTGAAGACGGCGTCTTCGGTGCGCAGCAGCCGCCGTCCGGCGAACACCTGCTCGGAACGACCGTCGGCGGCTACGACGTGCTGTCGCGCGTCATCTGGGGTGCCCAGACCGCGCTCCTGGTGATCGTCGTCGCCGTCGCACTGTCGATCTTCGTCGGCGTGCTCCTCGGGCTCGTCTCCGGCTACCTCGGCGGCTGGGTCGACCGCGTCCTGGTCGTCGTCTGCGACGCCATCTACGCGTTCCCCTCGCTCCTGCTCGCCATCGTCATGTCGATCGTGATCTCCGGTGGGCAGTCGAGCCTCATCGGCGGCGTGCTGGCGGCGGCGATCTCGATCACGGTCGTCTTCATCCCGCAGTACTTCCGGGTCATCCGCGCAGAAACCGTCCGGATCAAGGCCGAGGCGTACGTCGAGTCGGCCAAGATGCTCGGGGCTTCGAACCGTCGCATCATGTTCCGGCACGTCCTGCGCAACGCGACCCGCACGCTGCCGCTGATCATCACGCTGAACTCGTCCGAGGCGATCCTTACCCTCGCGGGCCTCGGCTTCCTCGGCTTCGGCATCGAGCCGACGGCAGCTTCGGAGTGGGGATACGACCTCAACAAGGCGATGTCCGACGTCACGAGCGGCATCTGGTGGACGGCCCTCTTCCCGGGTCTCGCCATCGTGCTCGTCGTCCTCGGCATCACGCTGGTCGGTGAGAGCCTCAACGACCTGGCCGACCCGCGTCTGCGCGGACGCCGCCGCGTCGCGAAGGCCGCCGGCCTCGTCGCCGAGACCTCGGTCGTCCCCGGTGGCGAGCTCACCGCGGGCCCCGGTGGACTCAAGGGCCTGGAAGACGGCGAATCGTTCGAAAACCACGGAATCGGAGAACGCTCGTGAGCAACAGCGTCGTCGACATCACCAACCTGGGCGTCTCGTTCGCCACGGACTCCGGTGCCGTCAAGGCCGTCAACGACGTCTCGCTGACGGTCGAGCGCGGCGAAGTCGTCGCCATCGTCGGCGAGTCGGGCTCGGGCAAGTCGGTCACGGCCAAGACGATCCTGGGGCTGCTGCCCGAGACGGCGACGGCTCACGGCACCGTCGTGCTCACGAGCAAGGACGGGTCGTCGAACACCGAGATCCTCGGCGCCGACAAGCAGACGCTGCGCAGCGTCCGCGGCACCGATGTGGCGATGGTCTTCCAGGAGCCCTCGACCGCACTCAACCCGGTCTACACGGTGGGATGGCAGATCATCGAGGGCCTGCGCGCGCACACGCGCATGAGCTCGAAGGAAGCGCGCCGTCAGGCGATCGACATCCTGCGCCGCGTCGGCATCCCCGATCCCGACACCCGCGTCGACTACTACCCGCACCAGTTCTCGGGCGGACAGAAGCAGCGCGTCGTGATCGCGATGGCGCTCGTGCTCGACCCCGGCCTCATCGTCGCCGACGAGCCCACGACGGCGCTCGATGTGACCGTGCAGGCGGAGATCCTCGATCTGCTGCGTCGCTGCCGCGACGAGTTCAACACGGGGATCGTGCTCATCACGCACAACATGGGCGTCGTCGCCGACCTCGCCGATCGCGTCGTGGTGATGTACCAGGGCGATGTCGTCGAGCAGGCCACGGTCCACGAGCTGTTCACGGCGCCGAAGGCCGACTACACCAAGAAGCTCCTGGCCGCGGTCCCCCGCATCCGTCCCGCCGAGGTCAGCGAGCGCGAGCGCTTCGTGCCCGACCCTGCCGCCGAACCGGTCGTCGTGGCCGAGGACATGCGGATCGAATTCCCCGGACGCATGGGCAAGCCCCCGTTCGTCGCCGTGGACGGCATCTCGTTCGAGATCCGTCCCGGTGAGGTGCTCGGTCTCGTCGGCGAATCGGGTTCGGGCAAGACGACGACCGGTCGCGCGATCGGCGGGCTCACCAAGATCACGGGCGGCTCGCTCAAGGTGCTCGGCACCGAGATGTACCGTGTCCGCGAGCGGACGTTCAAGCCGCTGCGCAGCCGGATCGGGTTCGTCTTCCAGGACCCGGCGTCCAGCTTCAACCCGCTGCTGACGATCGCCGAGTGCGTCGCCGAGCCGCTCGTCATCCACGGCCGCGCACGCAACCCCGAGGCCGCGCGGGCACGTGTGGACGAACTCCTCGAGGCCGTGCAGCTGCCGCGTTCGTACGGCGACCGCTACCCGCACGAGCTGTCCGGAGGACAGCGTCAGCGTGCGAGCCTGGCCCGCGGACTCGCGCTCGAGCCCGAGCTGCTGATCGCCGACGAGCCGACCTCGGCCCTGGACGTGTCGGTGCAGGCCCGCGTGCTGGACCTGTTCACCGACCTGCAGCGGGAGTACAAGTTCGCGGCGCTGTTCATCAGCCACGACCTCGCCGTCGTCGACCTGCTCGCCGATCGCATCGGGGTGCTCCACCGCGGCAAGCTCGTCGACGTGGGACCGAACGCGCAGATCCTGCACGCACCGAAGGCTGCCTACACGCAGCGACTGCTGGCATCCCTTCCCGTTCCCGACCCCGACGAGCAGCGCGAGCGCCGCGAACTGCTCGCCTCGCTCACGTCGTCCTAGCGCGACGCGAAGCCCCCGGCACCGTGAGGTGGCCGGGGGCTTCGCCGTTGACGGAGCGGATGCCGCGGCATCCGGATCGTCACGCTTCAGCGGGCGTCGCCGCAGCGATCGTCTGGTCCTCCTCGGTCGCGACGAGCTGCCCGCAGGCGCCGTCGATCTCTTTGCCGCGGGTGTCGCGCAGCGTCGTGGGGATGCCCTTCGCCTCGAGACGGCGGACGAACTCCTCTTGCGCGGCGCGGGTCGACGACGTCCACACTGAGCCGGGCGTCGGGTTGAGGGGAATCGGGTTGACGTGCACCCAGCCGCGACCGCGCTCGTTGAGCTTGTCGCCGAGCAGGTCGGCGCGCCAGCCGTGGTCGTTCATGTCCTTGATGAGGGCGTACTCGATCGACACCCGGCGTCCGGTCCGGTCGAAGTAGGCGCGGGCGGCGTCGAGGGCTTCGTCGACCTTCCAGCGCGAGTTCACCGGGATGAGCTCGTCGCGCAGCTCATCGTCGGGGGCGTGCAGCGACAGCGCGAACGTCACGGGGATGTTCTCGTCGGCGAGCTTGCGGATGGCCGGCACGAGGCCGACGGTCGAGATCGTGATGCCGCGCGCGCTCATGCCCAGGCCGTGCTTCTTGTCGACCATGACGCGCACGGCCTGCATGACGCGTGCGTAGTTGGCGAGGGGCTCGCCCATGCCCATGAAGACGATGTTGGTGACCCGCTCGTCGGCATGCTCGCGCGGGCCCAGGCGGCCGTCTCGGATGAGCCGGTTCGCGCGGATGATCTGCTCGATGATCTCGGCGGCGGACATGTTGCGGGTGAGCCCGGCCTGACCCGTCGCGCAGAAGGGGCAGTTCATGCCGCAGCCGGCCTGGCTCGACACGCACAGCGTGATGCGGCCCGGATAGCGCATGAGCACCGACTCGACGAGCGCGCCGTCGTGCAGCTTCCACAGGAACTTGACCGTGTCGCCGCGGTCGGTCTGCAGACGCCGCACTTCGGTGAGCAGCGGGGGCAGCATCCCGTGCACGAGCTCTTCGCGACCGGATGCCGGCAGGTCGGTCATCTCGGCGGGGTCGTGCGTGCCGTGGGTGAAGTAGTGCTTCTCGAGCTGCTTGGCGCGGAAGCCGGGCAGGCCGAGCTCGACGACCTTCTCGACGCGCTGCTCGGGAGTGAGGTCGGCGAGGTGCACGGGCGGCTTGCCGCGCTTCGGAGAGGCGAACTGCAGCAGGGGCCGGCCCGCGGCATCCTTCTTCTGCGTCCACCCCTCGGTGCGCGGTCGCACCTGCGTCGTGTCGCGCGGGGTCGTCGAGCGCACGGGGGTGTCCCGCGGTGTCGTCGAGCGCACGGGGGGCTGAGTCGTCATCCCTCGAGCGTAGGCGACGCACCTGGACGCCCGTCGACCGTCGCCGGTCGCACGGGTCGCCGCCGGTCGCCGCCGGTCCCCCTCGGCCGCCCTCGATTGACCGCGAGACTGCAACGGCGCGCCGAGACTGCGGGTAGACCCCACGGTCTCGGCG
>NZ_JBHJZS010000053.1:0-12105 GCF_042271185.1 Microbacterium sp. NPDC055910 | reverse complement strand
CGATCTCTTCGCGCTGCGCCGGGCACTGTTCGGCGACCGCTTCGTCGGTGACCGGATCGCCGGCCGGGACGGCAGGATGCGGGTGCTCGATCGCCCCGCAGACGGCGCATGGCTCGTCGTCGACGAGCGCGGCCGCCAGCTCACCGGCGTAGCCGTCGAGTCGGCGCTGGAGCAGAGCTCGAACGGCGGCTGTGCGCTGTTCGAGCGACCGCGTCGCCTCGAGGTGCTCGGCTTCGGCCGCGTGTGCCAGCGGTGCGAGCTGCTCCGCTTCACGCCCCGCCTCGAGGCGCGTCGTGACCGTTGCGAGGGTGTCGCGGGCGGGCTCGACGGCGGGAGCCGCAGCCTCGAGCGCCCGGATCTCGGGCTCGAGCTCGGCGAGTCTGGTCGCTCGCCGCGCAGCGACCTCACGGAGCTGCTCCGTCTCGTCCCGGAGGCCGTCGATCGCGGTGTCGGCGAGGCGCACGGCGTCGGCGAGCGCCGGCACAGCGGACTCGTGCTCGGCGGCTGCGGCCCAGATCGCGAGATCTCCGGAGAGCTCATCGACGACAGCGGCGAGCGCCGCGGCGTCGTCCGGCTCGGTGGCGGCTGCGGTGTCGGCCCCGACCCGCTCGACCCACGTCGCCCGTGCGCGTGCTTCGCGCTCGACGGCGCGTGCGACCGCAGCGGTGGCCCGTTCCGCGGCGCCGAGGGGCGAACGCAGCGCTTCGGCCGCCGCCGACCGCTCGAGTCGGACGCGGTCGGCGTCGACCTGCGGCGCGCGCTCTTCGAGTGCGGCGAGCGCGCGCCGCGACGCGAGGCGTCGCTCCTGGCGTTCGCGCAGGGCCTTCTGCGCGCTGTAGTGCGTGAGGGCGGCGTCGTGCGCGGCCTGGGCGTCGTCACGCCGCCGACCCGAGCCCTCTGCGCGGTATCGGGCGCGTGGCACGGCCCGGCACACCGCTTCGACCCGCTGCGCCGCCGTCGTCGTCGCCTCGTCGTCGGGTTCGGCGGGTGCCCCGTCGAGCGCGTTGTCGCGCACGAGAGCCTCGGCGTGCACGAGAAGCGCGTCGAGCGTGGCGCTGTCGCCCTCGAGCGCGGCGCGCGCGTCGCAGCGCAGGCGGTCGACCTCGCGCTCGTACTCCTCGTAGCGCAGCGATCCGAACAGCGTGCGCAGCAGCGCCTGTCGTTCGTCGTTCTTGGCCAGGAGGAACTCGGCGAACCGGTTCTGTGCGAGCAGGATCACCTGCTGGAACTGGTCGCGCGTGAGCCCGAGGATCTCGTCGAGGATCTCGGCGGCTTCGCGGTACTTCGTCGCGCGGCCGTGCCACACCTCGTCTGCGAGCTCTTCGACGAGCACGGTCGACTTCTGCACCGTCGTGCCCGCGCCGCGTGCCTTCGGCCGCTCGTATTCGGGCGCGCGCGTGACACGCCAGCGACGCCCCGCCGCGGTGAACTCGAGGCGCACCATCGTCGCCTCATCGGGTTCGGCGTGGTCGCTGCGCAGCCCGCGGTCGCCGCCGTCGTACCGGGGTGCCGTGCCGTAGAGCGCGTAGCAGACGCCGTCGAGGATGCTCGACTTGCCCGCGCCCGTGCGCCCCGTGATGAGGAACAGCCCGTCGGCGTCGAACGCGTCGAAGTCGACCGTCTGACGGTCGCGGAACGGCCCGAACCCTTCGAGGTCGATACGGTGCAGCTTCATGTCGTGACCTTGGGCCGTTCGTCGCCGGGGACCGCCGACGCGTGCGCGGCGAGCACGTCGCGCACGATCTCGGCTTCGCGCGGAGTCGCGCCGACGCCGTTGCGCACGTGCGCGAGGAACGCGTCGATCAGCTCGTCGTCGGTGCGCGCCGCGCGCACGCGGGCGGCGTAGGTGTCCTGGCCGGCGGTGTGCCGCTCGGTCGGCGCGTGCGTCACCTTGGCGCAGAACGGGAACCGCTGCTGCAGGCGCCGCATGGGATCGCGCTGGGGAGCGGCGTCGGTGTACCGCGCATCGACCCAGGCGTCTTCGTGCACCGTGAACGCGTCGGAGGAGAGCAGCTCGTCGAGCGGGGCGACGAGGCGAACGAGCCGGCGCGGCACGGGAAGCGCGATCCACTCCGCACCGGTCAGGCCGTCGGCGTCGAGGTCGATGAGCCACGACCCGCGCGGCTTGTCGCACTCGCCGAAGCTGTAGTGCAGGGGCGCGCCCGCGTAGCGCACGCGTTCGGAGAGCTGCTGGCGCCCGTGGATGTGCCCGAGCGCCATGTAGTCGGGACCGTCGAAGACGGACAGCGGTACGACGTCGAGTCCGCCCTGCTGGATGTCCCGCTCGACCCCCGGTGTCGCCTCGACTCCCGCCGCGAAGCAGTGCGAGATCGCGACCGAGCGACCTCCGCGCTCGGCGAGGTCGGCGCGCACGAGCGACATGGCGTGTGCGACCGCCTGCGCCTGCGAGCGGATCCCGACGTCGGGCCAGACCGAGCGCACGAGCGCGGGTTCGAGGTACGGGATGCCGTAGAAGTGGACGGGCCCGTGTGCGTCGTCGATCGTGATGGGCGCACCCACCCTGCGCGGATCGGTCACGACCCGGATGTCGTCGCGCAGCAGCGCGGATTGGAATCCCAGTCGCGCGGCGGAGTCGTGGTTGCCGCTGGTGACGATGACGCGCGCGCCCGCGTCGGCGAGACCGCGCAGCGTGTCGGAGAGCAGCGAATAGCACGCCGCCGCCGGCACGGCGGAGTCGAAGACGTCGCCCGCGACGATGACGACGTCGACGCCGTGCTCACGCACCTGGTCGGTGAGAGTGGTCAGCACGCCGCCGAGGGCCTCGAGCGTCGAGTTCCCGTGGAACGACCGGCCGATGTGCCAGTCCGAGGTGTGCAGGATGCGCATGTCTCGACGGTAGGCGACCCCTCCGACATCGCCCCTGAGCCCGGCGGCGCGTTCGGACACCGTTGTGGCTACGCTTCACATATGCCGCGCACGGAATCCTTCACGTACGCCGGCGCGACCCTCATCGCCGAAGAGCACGAGGGGCCCGCGTCCGGCGAGCGTCGTCCCGCCTTCCTGCTCGTCCACGGCATCGGCATGGGGCGCAGCGTCTTCGGAGATCTCGCTGAGGTGCTGAGCGACGTCGCTCCCGTCGTCGCGGTCGACCTGCCCGGCTACGGCGAGGCGCCCGAGCCCGTCCGCATCCTCACGATCCAGCGCACGGCCGACCTGCTCGCAGCCTTCGTGCGGGCCTCATCCGATTCCCCGGTCGTCGTCGCCGGCCACTCCATGGGGGCGCAGATCGCCGTCGAGCTGGCGGCGCGGCATCCGGGTCTGGTCGACCGTGTCGTGCTGCTCGGGCCGGCGTGCGATCCGGCCGCCCGCACGCCGCTGCGGCAGCTGTGGCGGCTCGTGCGCGACATCGCCGTCGAAAGCCCCAAGGTGATCGCGGTGGGTGCGCGCGAATACGTCCGGGCCGGACCGCGGCTGCGCATGAAATTCCGCGCGATGCTGCAGCACCGACCCGAAGACGTCTTCCCCGCCGTCGCTGCGCCGACCCTCGTCATCCGCGGCGAGCACGACGTCGTCGCGCCTCGCTCCTGGTGCGAAGAGGTCGTCCGCGCGCTCCCCGACGGGCGGCTCGCCGAGGTCGAAGGGCACGGTCACGAGACGATGATCCGGGATGCCGCGCCCTCGGCCGCCCTCATCCTCGGCTTCGTCGGCTGATCGTCAGGCGTCGCCCGTCGTGATCTGATCCGCGAGCTCTTCGACCTCGGCGTCCGGGAGCGCGATGCCGGCCTGCTCGAGGCGCTGGTGGAGCACCTCGACGACGCGCTCGCGCGGCAGTTGCAAGACGTCGGACCGCGTCTGCGCGAGGATGCCCGCCACCTTCTCGACCTCGGACGCGTTGTTCTGGTCCATGGCCGGCAGGTTCTGCGTCTGCTCGCTGCCCAGTGCGCCTCCCTCGCGCTGCGCCTCCCCTGCCGTCAGGGTGTCGCGCGTGCCGTCCTGACCGTGGTGGTCGGCGCCCTCGGACACCACGCCGACACCGACGGCGGTGTGCGTCGGCTCGTTCTGCGCCGGGACGTCCTCGCGCGTCGGCTCGCCTTCGGCCGGTGTCGCTTCGGCGCCGTCGGCGTCTTTGCGGTCCGGGAGGTTGATCCCCGGCTGCTCGAATTCGTTGCCCGTCGTGCTCATCATGGTTCCTCTCCTCGGTCCGCGCTGAGGTCCGGGTCGGCATTGCGACGCACGCGCTCGCCCGCAACGGGGTCGTCGGGCGGCGCGGCGGCGTCGGTCAGCAGACCGGCCTCGGTCGCGGACGTGTCGTCCACGAGATCGGGCGATCCCTCGACGGCGGCGTTCTGATCGCTCGCGGCGCCGTCGGTGATCGGCTCGCGGCCGGCCGGCGCATCGGCTTCGTCGACGCCCTCGGGAAGATCGCGGTCCATCGCGGACTCCTTTCGTCCCCACCAGCGTCGCGCGCCGCGGCGATGCGGCGCACCCCGTTGACAGCGTCGGACAAGCGTGACTAGGCGCCGCGACCCCGCGTCGCGGCATCCGTCGTCGCTGCGTCCCGCGACGCGGCGCGGTCTCGGGCGACTGCCTCGCCGAGCAGCTGCCCGCCGCTCGTGAGCAGAGCGCGCCGCCACGGCAGCACCCCTTCGATCTCGATCTGGATCGACATCGACAGCACGGTGCGGATGAGCACGATGAGCCCGAGGATGAAGGCGTCCTCGATCGAGGGCTTCGAGGTGATCGTGCGGATGAGGTCGGCCGCGACGAGCACCTCCAGGCCCAGCAGGATCGCCGATCCGAGGGTCGTGCGCAGCACCTGGAACGCCGTCCCGCCGCCCTCACGACGCGCGAGGGAGCGGATTCCCAGCACGATGGCGATCACGAAGCCGACCACCATCGCGAGCGCGCCGATCACCTCGAACACGACCGCGACGGTCGTGAAGAGGTCCTCCATGTCGAGCATCATGCCCGATGGCGCGGCTCGACGATCGCCGCGCGATCGGGGTTCGCCGCGAACCAATCGGCGACGTACCAGCACACGGGGATGACGGTGCGGTCGCCGCTCTCCTCGAGCGCCGCTACGGCACGGTCGACGATGATCGCCGCGTACCCGTGTCCGCGGAACGTCGGGACGGTGTAGGCGCGCGTCATCGCGACCGAGCGACCGTCGTCGTTGTAGTCGAGCACACTGACGAGATCGTCGCCGCGGTGCAGCGTGTACCGCGAGGCATCCGGTTCATGCGAGAAGCGCAGCTCAGTCATGCCGTCAGGCTATCCCCCGCACGCCGTGCCGGGGGCGGTCACCGACGCCGGTTCCCGGCGTTGAGCACTCTGCGTCATCCGACCATCCGGGCGGCGCGCTCACCGAGCGATTTGACGCATTGCGACACGTTCGGTCATAATCGGCGTCATGTCTGACAACGCACGCTCTCTGTCCGCCTGGAAGGCGAACGGGACTGCCGGGATGATGATGCCCGGCCGCGTTGCTCTGTGTTGTCGAATGTGCCGCTGACGCGCTGATCGCCGCAGACCGCCGCCGCCCGCTCTGAACGCGCGCCGGCCGCGAGTCTCCCGCCGCTTCGGATCCTGGATCCGGATGCCGCGCACCCGCCCCCTCCGGGGCTCATCGCCGCACGTGGAACCCGCTCGGGTTCGCTTCCGCAAGGACCCTCATCATCATGTCGAACACCGCTCTCCTCGAACGCCCCGCCGTCTCGCAGCCCCGCCACCTCCGCGCCGTCACGTCGCCCGTCGCGATCATTCCTCCCGCCGCCGCTCCCGCGGCCGCGCCCGCGCCCGCCCCGGTGCGCCATCTGCCCGAGGGCACGACGCCCCGCGGCTTCGCCCTCTATGTCGGCTTCGACGAGGCTCAGGTCGACGCGTCGGGCGTCTCGCTCGGCGTGCTGGTCGACGCCCTGCGCCGCACGCTCGCCGACCTGGCACCCAGCGCCGAGACGTACGCGACGGTCGCGCTCGCCCCCACGGGCGCGGGCGGCCGGGATGTCGATGTCGTGCGCCGTGCACTGCACGAGCCCTCCGCCCTCGCCCGCGCGACGCCGGAGGAGCCCGAAGACGACGAGAACGCGCCCGGCGGCGTCGTCGTCGACATCTCGCGCAAGCGCGTGCTGATCGACGGCGAGTCGGCCGCGTTCACCTTCAAGGAGCTCGAGCTGCTGCAGTATCTCGTGCTGCGCGAGGGCCGCACGATCGAGCGGGCCGAACTCGTCTCGTCGCTGTGGCGCACCGCGACCGAGGACGAGATCCCCGGCGAACGCACGATCGACGTGCACGTGCGCCGCCTGCGCGCGAAGCTCGGCCGATACGAGGACATCGTCCGCACGGTGCGGGGAGTCGGATACCGCTTCGACCGCCACGCCGATGTCGTCATCCGCTTCGGCCACGGCACGCCGTCGCCCGACCGCGTCTGATCCCGACGTCGGAGAGCCGACGTAGTGTGAAGGCGTGACGACATCCTCCGCGAACCGCGCGCCCGCGCGACGCTGGGCGCACGCCGCCGCCGTGCGCGGCCTGCCGGCGGGTGCCCGTCGGCCCCTCGTCGAGCCGCAGTCTTCGTCGTCGCGCCCGATCGAGACCGAGTACCGCCCCGCGCACCCTCTCGACCTGCGGCGCACCGTGCTGCACCAGCGTCACGGCGCGAACGACCCGACCATGACGACGGCGGGCCACGTCATCTGGCGTGCGGCCCGCACCCCCGCGGGGATCGCGACGCTCGCGCTGCGCCAGTCATCCGACGGGGCCGTCCGCGGTGCCGCGTGGGGCCGTGGCGCCGAGTGGGCGATCGAGCAGCTGCCGGCGCTGTGCGGCGCGCGAGATGACCCCCGCGGGTTCGATGCGGCGCAGCATCCCCTCATCGCGGATGCGCACCGCCGGCATCCCGGTCTGCGTCTGGGCCGCACCGACCTCGTCTTCGACGCCCTCGCGAGCGCGATCTTCGAGCAGAAGGTCACGGGCCTGCAGGCCTTCGGCGGGTGGCGACGCATCGTCTCGTGGCACGGCGAGCGCGCTCCCGGACCCACGCCGCGCCCGATGTTCGCGCCGCCCACGATCGACCAGTGGCGGCGCATCCCCTCGTGGACGTGGCATCGCGCGGGTCTCGAGCCGCCGCAGTCGCGGGCCGTCGTCGAGGCGGCACGCCGCGGTGAGTCCGTCGTGCGGGCCGTGACGGCGGCCGCGACGAGCGATGAGCGCGATCGTGTCTTGACCGCGGTGCGCGGCGTCGGACTGTGGACGAGCGCCGAGACGCGCATCCGGGCCTTCGGAGACCCCGACGCCGTGAGCGTCTTCGACTACCATCTCGCGCACGAGGTCGGCTTCGCCCTGACCGGCCACCGCGTCGACGACGACGGCATGCTCGAGCTGCTCGCGGCGTGGCCGGGGCAGCGGCAGCGGGTCATCCGGCTGATCAGGGTGAGTGGCGCACACGAGCCGCGGCGAGGACCGCGCCTGCACCCCGAAGACCACCGCGCCCGCTGAACCCGGGCTCTGGTGCTCGCGCCCCCGGGACGCGAGGATGACGTCATGATCGAGTCACTCCCCGACCTCCCCGCCGGCGTTGTGGGCTTCCGCGCCGTCGGCACGGTCGAAGCCTCCGATTACCGGAACGTCGTCGATCCCGCGATCGATGCGGCGATCGAGCACGATGCGAAGGTCAACGTCGTCTTCGTGCTCGGCGAAGAGTTCGACCGCTACTCCCTCGGCGCGCTGTGGCAGAATGCCGAGCTCGAGAGCAGACCCGCGCGCGCCTGGGGGCGCATCGCCCTCGTGACCGACCACACGATCGTCGGCGAAGTGATCCACGCCATCGCCTTCCTCTTCCCGTGCGAGCTGCGGTTCTTCCGCGTCGCGGCCCTCGACGATGCGGTCGGGTGGGCGTCCGCGGGTCCCGAACGGTCCTGAGCGCCGTGTGCCCCTAGGCTGGGCACCATGGCGAATCGACGACCTGGCTGGCAGCGCGGCCACACCGGATGGGCTTTCGGAACTGCGCTGGTGTTCGCGCTCGGCATCCTGTTCGGCATGGTGTGGGGCAATGTGTGGCTCGGCCTGCTGCTGGCCGCGGCCGTGTCGATCGGCTGGCTCATCGCGTACGAGTCCTGGCGCGGTCGCGAGGTCGGCATCGAGAACCGCGACGACGACGGCGCTCGCCTCTGAGTTGACGCTCGCCTGACGCCGCGCCCGGACCGGGCGCGATGTTACGGCGTGGATTTCCGAATGCGCGAGTTAAGGTTAGCCTTACCTACATGACTCATCGCACTCGAACGCTGTGGCCGCTCGCGGGCCTTGCCGCTCTCGCCCTGACCGTGACCGCCTGCGCCTCACCGTCCGCCACCGCCGAAGAAGACGCCCCCTCGGATGCTGCCGCGACGATCCTCGTCGAGAACGCCCGGCCCACCCTCATCCAGGTCGAGGAAGACGGCGAAACGGTGTGGCGCGAAGACGGCGACGCGGCGCGCGACTCCGTCGTGGTACCCCGGGAACCGGCATCCGTCGTGACGTTCGACATCGCGTCGCTCGACACCCTGCACGCGATCGGGGCAGGAGACGCCGTCGTCGGCATCCCGGACGCGACCCTGCCCGACTACCTGGCGGAGTACGCCGATCTGCCCACGGTCGGTTCGCTCTTCGAGCCCGACTTCGAAGCCGTCGCCCAGCTCGCGCCGGAGCTGATCATCACGGCGGCCCGCAGCACGAGCCAGTACGACGAGCTCTCGCAGATCGCGACGACGATCGACCTCACCGGCACGTCGGGCGGCACGTTCGACGTCGAGGCGGGGCTGGCCCGTGCGGGTCAGCTCGGCGAGATCTTCGGCCGCGAGGACGAGGTCGCCGAGCTCACCGCCGACATCGAGGATCTGCTCGCCGCCATCCGCGCGGAAGTCTCGGGCACGGCGCTCGTGCTGTCGATCTCGGGCGGCGAGTACGGTGCCTTCGGCGAGGGCTCGCGCTTCGGCTACTTCTTCGATTCGCTCGGGTTCACCCCCGCGGTCGTCGCCGCCGACCTTCCCGGCGCCGACGGTTCGTCGCACGGCGACACCGTGACGAACGAGTTCATCCTGACGGCGAACCCCGACTGGATCCTCGCCTTCGACCGCGGCGCCGCGACCGGCGGCGAGAGCACCGCGACCGAGACGCTCGACAACGAGATCGTCGACCGCACGACGGCCGCCCAGGAGGGGCGCATCGTGCAACTGCCGGGCAACGAGCTCTACATCGTCATCAACGGCCTCACCGCGATCGACAACGTCCTCACGACGGTGCACGACGCGATCACGGGCTGACGCGTGATCCCACGACGGCGAACCGGGAGCGCAGACCTCTGAAGCGGTTCTCTCCGACGTCGCTGATCGTCGCGGGGGTGGTCACGGTGATCGCCCTCGCGACGGTCTCGCTGTTCATCGGCGTGGCCGAGCTCGACGTCTTCATCCTGGTCGCGAGCCGGGTGCCCCGCACGCTCGCCCTCATCCTCGCCGGCATCGCCTTCGCGGTGACGGGCCTGATCATGCAGCTGCTCACGCGCAACCGGTTCGTCGAGCCGAGCACGACAGGAGCGACGGATGCCGCGAGCTTCGCGCTCCTGCTGCTCCTTCTCGCCGCCCCCGGCCTGCCTCTGGGGGTCAAGGCCGTGATCGCCGCGGCCGGAGCCCTCGTCGGCGTGGTCGGGTTCCTCGCCCTCGCCCGCCGGATCCCGTCGCATTCGAGCGTGCTCGTGCCGATCGTCGGCATCCTCTATGCCGGCGTCATCGGCGCGGGCACGACCTTCATCGCGTACCGGTCCGACGTGCTGCAGGAACTCATGAGCTGGGGCATCGGCGACTTCTCCGGCGTCATGCGAGGCCGCTACGAGATGCTCTACGTCGCGGCGGCGGCCGCCCTCATCGCCTGGATCGCCGCGGACCGCTTCACCGTCGCGGGGCTCGGCGAGGACACCGCGCGCGGGCTCGGCCTCGACACGCGAGCCGTCATGGGGCTCGGCGTCGGCATCATCGCGATCGTGACGGGCGTCATGGTCGTCATCACGGGTGCGATCCCCTTTCTCGGGCTCATCGCGCCGAACATCGTCAGCCGTCTCGTCGGCGACAACATGCGCCGATCCGTCCCGGTCGTCGCCCTCCTCGGGGCCGCGCTCGTGCTGCTGTGCGACATCATCGGTCGGGTCGTGCGGTTCCCCTATGAGCTGCCGATCTCGATCGTGATGGGCGTCATCGGCGGGGTCGTCTTCTTGTGGATGCTGCTGGGCACCGCCCAGCCGTCGGATGCGGCGCGCCCGCACCGTTCTCGAACTCCCGCTGCGGGGGCAGGTGCCCGCCGATGACGACTCTCGTCCGCACCGACCGCATCGCGTCGGCCTATCGCTCCCCGGCCGTGCGTCTCGCCGCCCTGATCGTCGTCGCGATCGCCGCGATCGCGCTGTTCCTGTTCACGGGCCTTCCCGGTGCGTGGCAGTATGCGCTGGACCTGCGCTCACGCACCGTCATCGGAATGGTGATCGCCGCCGCTGCGATCGGCGTCGCGACCGTGCTGTTCCAGACGATCACGGCCAACCGCATCCTCACCCCCGGCATCATGGGCTTCGACGCCGTCTTCATGGCGATCCAGGTGCTCGTCGCGTTCGCGATCGGTCCCGCCCTCCTGGTGTCGGCTCCACCGCTCGCGTCGTGGACCGTCGAGCTCGTCCTCATGGCGGGGTCGATCGTGCTGCTGTACTGGTGGCTCTTTCAGCGGCGCCGCCTCGACCTGCACGTGATCGTGCTCGCGGGTCTCGTGCTGGGCGTGCTGTTCCGCTCGGTCACGTCGTTCTTGCAGCGTCTGCTCGATCCGGACACCTTCGCGATCGTGCAGAACCTCGCTTTCGCGAGCTTCACCTCGATCAACCGGGAGTTGCTCCTTCCCACGGGTGCGCTCGTCGCAATCGCGATCGCGTCGCTGTGGCCGATCCGTCGGGCGCTGGACGTGCTCTCGCTGGGCGAGGCACGGGCGATCTCACTGGGCGTGGAGCACCGGCGCATCGTGATGCACGTCATCGTCGTGATCGCCGCCCTCGTCGCGGCATCCACCGCTCTCGTGGGTCCTGTGACGTTCTTCGGGCTCATCGTCGCGAACCTCGCCTACGGCATCGTCGGGCATCGGCACCGGCGCAGCATCCCCGCCGCCGTCGCGATCGGCGCGATCGCGCTCGTCGGGGGTCAGTTCCTGCTCGCCCGCGTGCTGGGCTTCGCGACCGAGCTGCCGGTGGTCATCGAGTTCGTCGGCGGGCTGTTCTTCATCGTCCTCGTCTTGACCGGAAGGGCCCGATGACATGATCCGGATCGACTCCGTGGCGAAGCGCCACGGCACTCTCGTCGCCGTCGACGACGTGACCCTCGACATCGGCCGCGGCGTCACGGCCATCATCGGACCGAACGGCGCGGGCAAGTCGACGCTGCTCTCTGCGGTCGGACGCCTGATCGGTGCGACGGCAGGCACGATCACCGTCGACGGTCTCGACGTGTCCACGACGGGCACGCGGGAGATCGCGCGGCGTCTGGCGATCCTGCGGCAGGACAATCATCTGGCGATTCGGCTCAGCGTCGAGGACCTCGTGTCGTACGGCCGTTTTCCGCACGGCGGACCGGGACGCACGCCGAAGGATCGCGAGCGCATCGAGCACGCCCTCGCCCTGCTCGACCTCGGGGCCGTGCGCACGCGGTTCCTCGACGAGCTGTCGGGCGGCCAGCGGCAGCGGGCCTTCGTCGCGATGGCGATGGCGCAGGACACCGATCACCTGCTGCTCGACGAGCCGCTCAACAACCTCGACCCCCGGCACGCGGTGAGCCTCATGAAGCTGCTGCGCGAACAGAGCGCGCAGCGCGATATGACGATCGTCGTGGTGCTGCACGACATCAACGTCGCGGCGCAGTTCGCCGACGACATCGTCGCGATGCGCGACGGGCGCGTCGTGCGGCATGGCCCGGTGCACGAGGTCCTCACCGAGGAATGCCTCGCAGCGCTCTACGACACCCCCGTGCGCGTCGAGGCGATCGCCGGCCGCCGCGTCGTGCTGTGGGAGTGACCCTCCTTGACCGCGAGACCGCAACGGCACGCCGAGACTGCGGGGTCTACCCACGGTCTCGGCGCGCCGTTGCAGTC
>NZ_JBHJZS010000052.1:0-12563 GCF_042271185.1 Microbacterium sp. NPDC055910 | reverse complement strand
ACCGGGGGGTTCACCCGCAGTCTCGGCGCGCCGTTGCAGTCTCGCGGTCATTGGCCGGACGGGAGCGATGGGGGTCGGGCGGGACGGGGGCTTCGACGGCCGCGGATAGACTTGGCGGCGACTTCCGAGGAGCCCCGCCATGACCGAAACGCCCGTCGATCCGATCGACCCGGACGCCGAGCTCGCCGACGCGCACGAGCAGAAACTCGTCCGCCTCGCCAAGCGCGAGCGGCTCATCGAAGAGCGAGTGGATGCCGCGGGCGGGGCGTACCCCGTCGCGGTGCCCCTGACCGACACGATCCCGGCGCTGCGCGAGCGGTACGGCGACCTCGAGGCGGGTGCCGAGACCGGCGAGACGGCCGCCGTCGCCGGCCGCGTCGTCTTCAGCCGCAACACGGGCAAGCTGTGCTTCGCGACCCTGCAGTCCGGAGACGGCAGCCGCATCCAGGCCATGGTGTCCCTCGCCGTCGTCGGCGAGGACGAGCTGCAGCGGTGGAAGGAGCTCGTCGACCTCGGCGACCACGTCTTCGTCTCGGGAGAGGTCATCTCGAGCCGCCGCGGCGAGCTGTCGATCATGGTCGCCCAGTGGCGCATCGCCTCGAAGGCCCTCCTGCCGCTGCCGAACATGTACACCGAGCTGAGCGAAGAGAGCCGCGTGCGCAGCCGCTTCCTCGATCTCATCGTGCGCGATCGCGCGCGCGAGACGGTGCTCGCCCGGTCCAAGGTCAACGCGAGCCTGCGCGCGACGTTCGCCGGCCATGACTTCGTCGAGGTCGAGACGCCCATGCTGCAGGTGCAGCACGGCGGCGCCTCGGCCCGGCCGTTCGTGACGAACTCGAACGCGTTCGACACCGACCTCTACCTGCGCATCGCGCCCGAGCTCTTCCTCAAGCGCGCCGTCGTCGGCGGTATCGACCGCGTCTTCGAGATCAACCGCAACTTCCGCAACGAAGGCGCCGACTCCACCCACAGCCCCGAGTTCGCGATGCTCGAGGCTTACCAGTCGTACAGCGACTACAACGGCATCGCCGACCTCACACAGGAGCTCGTGCAGCAGGCGGCCGTCGCCGTCGCGGGCTCGACCACGGTCACCTGGGCGGACGGCACCGAGTACGACCTCGGCGGCGAGTGGGACCGCCTGCCGATGTACGGCTCGCTGAGCGAGGCGGCCGGCCGCGAGATCACGCCCGAGACGAGTCTCGACGAGCTCCTCGCGTTCGCCGCCGACGTGGGCGTCGATGAGCCGCCGCACGCGACCCACGGAAAGCTCGTCGAAGAGCTCTGGGAGCACTTCGTCAAGCCGAGTCTGACCCGCCCGACCTTCGTCATGGACTTCCCCGTCGACACGAGCCCCCTCGTGCGCGAGCACCGCACGATCCCCGGCGTCGTCGAGAAGTGGGACCTCTACGTGCGCGGATTCGAGCTCGCGACGGGCTACTCCGAGCTCATCGACCCCGTCATCCAGCGCGAGCGGTTCGTCGAGCAGGCCGTCCTCGCGGCGCGCGGCGATGTCGAGGCGATGCGCATCGACGAGGAGTTCCTGCGCGCTCTCGAGCACGGGATGCCGCCCACCGGCGGAATGGGAATGGGTATCGACCGCCTGCTCATGGCGATCACGGGTCTCGGCATCCGCGAGACGATCCTCTTCCCGCTCGTGAAGTGAGCTGACGCCGGTTCACGGCAGGGTGCGCCGGAACGCCCAATCCGGCAGGTGTCCCATCCCGACGAACGACAGCACGATCTCGGCGAGGCCGTGCTCGGGTTCGATGTCGGTCGCGCCGCGCGCGTAGCGGTCGGCGTGGGTCGAGTGTCCGAGCGCCCACGACAGCCATGCGGCCGTCGCGAGGGCGCCCGGCCGGTCGTGCAGGGGCGCCGTCGCGGCGACGCGGCGCACCACATCGAGCGCCCGAGAGAGGCGGGCCGGATCCGGACGCTCCCCCTCGCCCCACATCATCATCGCGAGGTGCGCCGGGTACTCCTCTCCGTCCTCCCACCGCAGCTGCGCGTCGAGCGCTTCGTCACCCGCCGACGGACCGCGGCACCACTGCACGAGCGCGATGTCCCGCAGGGCCGGCCGGCTGAGACACCACGCCAGGGTCGCGACCCGGTACGGCGCGAGGGCCGCGGCATCCCAATCGAGAACGTCTTCGAACAGCCCGGGCAGATCGTCGATCGCGCAGACGGCGGCGAGCGCCTGCGGATCGACGCGCGCATCGGCATCACCGGATGCCGCGGAGTCGGGTCCGCCCGCAGCATCGGGGCCGCACAGCACCTCGACGGCGCGCGAGAACGCGCCGACCGCCGCGTCGACCGCTTCGCGTTCGCCGTCGGCCACCGCGGGCAGCTCGGCGCCGCTGGACTGGTCGCCCGGTGCCACCGCGTCGGACAGATCGAGCTCGGCGAGGTCGCGGGGGTGGGCGTCGCCGTCGAGGTAGGGACACCACGCATCCGCGGCGACGCACAGCGCGTCGACGAGACGCAGTCCGCACGCGTCGGCGCGCCCCGCGAGCGCCGCGACGAGCCCGTCGTGCGGCAGCGCCGTGAGCGGGACGAGACGACCCACGTCCGCGTCGGTGTAGACGACGAGGGCGACGGCATCGGCGAGCGCGACGCGGCACGCCATGCCGATCACGGTCGCCGCGATGCGATCGACGTCTTCGTCGCCGTGGGGCAGGTCGAAGCGCATCGCTCCGAGCGTGCGGGATCGCGCGAACGGCACGACGACGAGGCTGAGCTGCGGCACGAAGCCGAGCATGCGGGGCACGAAGGACAAGAACTCCGCCGCATTCGCGGCTTTCACGATGGTCGTCATGCCGAGAGCCTCGCCACTCGGGCACACCGGCGGAGCCTCGTCGACGCATCTGTCGGCAACTCGCCCGCGGACCCCCGCTGTTGAGGAAGCGATGCCCGGGCCGCACGGCTGCGCGCGACGCGTATCCTGGACGGTATGGACAGCTACTGGAATGCCGTGATCTGGTCGCTGCTGCCCACGGTCGTCGTCGCGTTCGTCTTCTACGTCATCCTGCGCAGCATCATCCGCGCCGACCGCAACGAGCGCCGCATCTACGCGCGCGTCGAGGCGAAGGAACGCGCACGGCTCGGCCTGCCACCGCGCCAGGTCGTCGCCGAGCCCGCCGGGGCGGCGTCTGCGGTGCCCGGCGAAACGGCGCCGTCCGACCGCTGACCCACCCTCCCACTACGCTGGGCACGAGGCCGAGCGAAGGGGTGCCGTGGCGGTCAGCATCACATTCGACTGGACCTGGTGGGTCATCGCCGTCATGGTGATCGACATCAGCGTGCGCATCGCCGCGATCATCATCGTCCCCCGAAATCGCCGCCCGACCGCCGCGATGGCGTGGCTGCTCGCGATCTACTTCATCCCGCTCATCGGTGTCTTCCTCTTCCTCCTGATCGGCAATCCTCGGCTGCCGCGCAAGCGCCGCAAGAAGCAGGAGCAGATCAACGAGTACATCCGCGACACGAGCGAGTCGCTCGACTTCGGCACGCTGCGACCGCACGCCCCCGCGTGGTTCACCTCGCTCGTGACCCTCAACCGCAACCTCGGCGCCATGCCGCTGGCCGGCGACAACGCGGCGCACATCATCTCGGACTACCAGGAGAGCCTCGACACGATGGCCGAGGCGATCCGGGCCGCCGAGCGCTATGTGCACGTCGAGTTCTACATTCTCCAGTCGGATGCGGCGACCGACGACTTCTTCCGCGCGCTCGAAGAGGTCGCGGCACGAGGCGTCACGGTGCGCGTGCTGATGGACCACTGGGCCAACCGCGGCAAGCCCTTCTACAAGGCGACGATCCGACGGCTCAACGCGATGGGCGCGCACTGGCGGCTCATGCTCCCCGTGCAGCCGTTCCGCGGCAAGTACCAGCGCCCCGACCTGCGCAACCACCGCAAGCTGCTCGTCGTGGACGGCCGCGTCGCCTTCACCGGTTCGCAGAACGTCACCGATTCGACCTACAACCTGCCGAAGAACATCCGCCGGGGTCTGCACTGGGTCGACCTCATGGCCCGCATCGAGGGTCCTGTCGTCGCCTCGATCAACGCCGTGTTCCTCAGTGACTGGTACAGCGAGACCGACGAAGTCCTCACGGATGAGATCGACCTGTTCGACGTGCAATCCGGGCCCGGCGACCTCGACTGCCAGATCATCCCGTCGGGACCGGGCTTCGAGTTCCAGAACAACCTCAAGCTCTTCGCCGGGCTGCTGTACGCCGCGCAGCGCAAGATCATCGTCGTGAGCCCCTATTTCGTGCCCGACGAAGCACTGCTCCTCGCAATCACGACGGCGTGCCAGCGCGGCATCCATGTCGAGCTGTTCGTGTCCGAAGAAGGCGATCAGGCGCTCGTCTATCACGCGCAGCGCAGCTATTACGAGGCGCTGCTGCGGGCCGGGGTGAAGATCTGGATGTACCAGAAGCCGTTCATCCTGCATTCGAAGTCGATGACGATCGACGACGAGGTCGCCATCATCGGATCGAGCAACATGGACATGCGCTCGTTCGGTCTCAACCTCGAGATCTCGATGCTCGTTCGCGGCGAGGAATTCGTGCGCGAGATGCGCGACGTCGAGCAGCAGTACCGGGTACTCAGCCGCGAACTCACCCTCGAGGAGTGGATGCGCCAGCCGCTGCGTTCGACCGTCCTCGACAACCTCGCCCGCCTCACCTCGGCGCTGCAATAGGCACATTCCGGGTTTTTCGTGACCCGGGCGTTATGCACTTCCCTGAGATTCTTCGGCCGAGTGCGACACGATAGTGCTGACGGATGCCGCCGGTCGTGGCATCCGGAACTTCCCAGTCGCAGACGAAGGATCGTGTCATGACTCGCACCACCCGCGCGCTTTCCGCCCTTGGCACCGCCGTGCTCGCCGCCGGCCTTCTCGCCGGCTGCGCGACAGGGACCCCCGGCGGTGACGTGTCGGCGCCCGTCGGATCGGCGCCCTCCGCCGACGTCGACCTCGCCACCGACATCGAGGTGGATGCCGCCTGGCTCGACGGCGGACGCATGATCGGCATCGTGACGCAGGGCAGCTCGACGTGCGTGCCGACCGCAGAGGAGGCGACCTTCGCCAACGGCGTGATCGACGTGACCTTCGTCGAGCCCGACGCCGGCACACCGTGCACGCGCGACCTCGTTCCCCGCGTGACGCTCGTCGCGACGCCCGAGGGCGTCGACCCCACGCAGGATGTCGACATCCGCGTGACCGGTGAGAGCTACGTCGGCGACGCCGACCTCGACGGCGAGGCCGGGCTCGTCGTCGGCGGTGAGACCGACTACCTGCCCAGCGCCGGATGGACCGATGAGGACGGCCTGTTCGTCATCCTCACGTGGGGATCGTCGACGTGCGTGCCGGTGCTCGAGACGGTGGCCGCCTCGGGTCCCGCCGAGGTGACGGCGACCTTCGCCGAGCCCGAAGCCGACCAGCCCTGCACGATGGACATGGCACCGCGCGGGACCGTCGCCTACGTCGACGATCTCGACGAGGACGACGACATCTCCCTCGTGCTGCAGGGCGGCGAGTTCGACAACGTCCGCATCCCGATCATCGGCTCGGACTGAGCCCGTTCTGCAGAAGGAGCTTCCATGCGTCCCCTACGTCGTAGCCTGACCGCGGCCGGAATCGCCGCGATCGCCGCGCTCGCCCTCGCGGCGTGCGCCACCGGTGCGCTCGTCGAGCCCGACGGCGCCGACGAGTCCGTGCCCGGCGGCACCGAGACCGAGCAGGTCATGATCGAGGCCGCGTGGCTCGACGGCGGTCGCTCGATCGGCATCGTGACCGAGGGGTCGTCGACCTGCGTGCCGTCGGCGGGCGAGGTCACCCTCGAGACGAACGGCACGCTCGCCGTGACCTTCGAAGAGCCGGATGCCACGACCCCCTGCACGATGGACTACGCGCCGCGCGTCTCGCTCGTCGGCGTGCCCGACGGTGTCGACCCGTCGCAGAACCTGACGATCTCGGTCACCGGCGCCGGGTTCGACGGCGGCACGACGCTCACGGGCGTTCCCGGGCTGACCGTCGACGGTGAGTCGGACATGACGCCCAGCGCTGGCTGGACGAACGTCAACGGTACCTTCGTCGTGCTGCTGTGGGGCTCGTCGACCTGCACGGAGCACATCACCGCGACCGAGGTCACGGGTGCGGCATCCGTCTCGGCGTCTCTGTCCGGCATCCCCGCAGACAAGGCGTGCACCGCCGACATGGCCCCGAACCCCGTGCTCGCGTTCGCCGATGGGCTGCACGGCGTGGAAGACGTCGAGCTGACGCTCACGTCGCACTCCGCCGACGACCTGACGTTCCCGATCCTCGGCGTCAACGGCCCCAAGACCCCGATCGGCTGACCCCGGCGCTCGCCGCTGCGCCGGTGGGCCGCGCTGCGTGGCGGCATCCATTCTGCTCGTTTGCCTCAATCTGCCCGACCCTCGAGCGTGCAGCAGCAGGTTGAGGCAAATGAACTCGATGCGGCGATGTTCACTTGTCGCACTTCGTCGTGCACGGTGCGTGGTCCAGCAGAATGAGCCGAACGAAGGCCGGGCGCTGCCAGGCGTGCAGCACGATGTTCGTTTGCCTCACTTCGCGCTCCTCTCACGTGGAGCAGCGCAGTTTGAGGCAAACGAACAGAGAAGCTGAGCAGACACGCACGCTGAGCAGACACGCACGCTGATGCAGACACAGGAGCGCGCAACGGCGACCTTCACCGCCTCGGGCAGATGTCGTGCGGACCTGTGGATGGATCCGAACTCTCCACAGATCTGGCCACCGGCCACCGGGGAGCGCGTGGTCAGCCCCATCCTGGTTCCGTGTCTCCATCTCCGTTGCCCGAGGCCCTCGGCGACCCGTTCGCCGTCTCGTCCGCGCTCGCCCTGGGAGTCGGCGCCGGGCGCTTGCGCGGGCGCGATCTCGACACCCCGTTCTTCGGTGTCCGCAGCGGGACTCCTCCGCCGAATGAGAGGGGTGAGGCGAGCGTGCGCCGACGCGCCAACGCGTTCGCAGTCCGCATGCGCTCGACGGAGTTCTTCTGCCTCGTTTCGGCGTGTGCGCTGTGGGGCGCGCCGCTTCCGAACTGGATCTTTTCGGAACGGGATGCCGAGGGCTCGCACGCCGATCGCCCGCTTGATGTCGGCGTGCTCCTGCCCGCGCGAGCACCACGGGGGAGCGGCGTGCGTGGCCGATCGGTCAAGCCGGGCTTGGCGCATATCGTGACGGAACCGGCCACGGGGCTGCGCGCGACGAGTCCGGCTGCGACCTGGGCGATGATGGGCGCGCTGCTCAGCGTGGAGGACCTCGTCGTGCTCGGTGACTACTTCGTGCGCGAGCCGATGCGGCGGGAGGATCCGCCGGCGCTGACGACCGTCGACCAGCTGGCGGCGATGATGACGGCGGGCCGTCGGCGGGGAATTGCGGCGCTTCGCGAGTCGCTGCCTCTCATCCGCATCCGGTCGCGTTCCCGCCAAGAGACGCGCACTCGGCTCACCCTTGTCGACGGCGGCCTGCCCGAACCCGAACTGAACTGGCCGGTCGTCGTCGACGGGCGGATCGTCGCGCTCATCGATCTGGCCTATCCCGAGCTTCTCCTCGGGTTCGAGTACGAAGGCGAGCACCATCTGACAGACCCCGAGCAGTGGGCCACCGATATCACCCGGATCGAGATGCTCGCCGATCTGGGCTGGCGGATCATCCGCGTGGTCAAGAGCGACCTCAAGTCCGAGCGTGCGCCGTTTCTCGCGCGTGCGCGCGGGGCTTACCGCGCCCGCGCGAGCGCTTCCGAACGCGGCGGTCCTGCGGCATCCTGTTGAGTTGCCTGACTCTGCTCGTCGCGCGCTTGCGGGGGACAGTGTGGGGCAAGTGAGCGTCGGGGGCGTGCGTTCAGTTGCCTGAACCTGCTCATCGTGCGGTGCGGGGCAGCAGAGTGAGACAAGTGAACGTCGGGACGTGGGTCGAACTGCGAGCGTGCGCCCTTTCTCGCGCGTGCGCGCGGCGCGTACCGCGCCCGCGCGAGCACTTCCGGACGCGGCGGTCCTGCGGCATCCCCTTGAGTTGCCTGACTCTGCTCGTCGCGCGCCTGCGGGGGACAGAGTGGGGCAAGTGAACGTCGGGGGCGTGCGTTCAGTTGCCTGAACCTGCTCATCGTGCGGTGCGGGGCAGCAGAGTGAGACAGGTGAACGTCGGGGCGTGGGTCGAACTCCGAGCGTGCGGATGATCTGCGTCGGTGTGCGTTGGATTGCCTCAAGACGCTCGTTGTGCGGATGCGGGGCAGCAGAGTGGGGCAAGTGAACGCACGGGGGCGAGCCCGGGGATGCAAGGCAGCCGAACACCCGCGACGCCGTCAGTCGGCGCGGACCAGCAGGTCGCCGACCTCGCAGTCGAGCACGCGGCAGATCGCCGAGAGCGTCGAGTAGCGGATCGCGCGGGCCCGGTCGTTCTTGAGGATCGACAGGTTCACGACCGACACCCCGACGAGTTCGGAGAGCCGGGTGAGGGTCATGCCGCGCTCGGCGAGGAGCTCGTCGAGCCGACAGCGGATGCCGGTGGGGCCCTCGTCTTCGGCGGGGGTCATGCCGGCACCACCGCATCGCGTCGCACCACGCCCCGCATCAGACGAGCCCTGCCGTGTCGCGCTCGAGGCGCTGCATGTACCGGAAGACGTACGCGAGGATGATCAGCCCGAGCCCGACGAGGGGGATCGCAACGCCCCACGACGACATCGTCCACCCCGGCACGAGCACGTCGGGCACACCCGCATCCAGTTCGAACGCCGCCTGCATCGACCCGAAGCCCGTCGCCGCCGTCGCGAGCAGCGGGCCGAGCACGAGGGCGAACGCTCCCGCGAGGGTGACCCGGTAGAGCCCCGACGAGAACGGTCGACCCGAGGATGCCGCGAACATGAGCCATGCCAGCGCGCCGCCCACCGCGAGCGCGGTCAGCCCGAGCAGGGCGCTCCCGACGGCGAAGCAGGCCCGCGCGGCGGCGCTGAGCTGGTCGGTCGTCACGTCGACCGATGAGAACGTCGCGGCCGTGACGGGACCGGTAACGGCGGTCGAGGCGTCGGCGAGAAGGCTGAGGGTGAGCTCATGCGCCCAGATGAAGCTGCCGGCCGCGACGAAGGACTGCGCCGCGAGGGCGACGGTGAGAGCGACGACGAACCCGCCGACCACCTTCATGGTGATCCGGTCGACGCGGCTGGAGGTGACCGCCATCAGACGAGTCCTTCCGCATCGCGCTGCATGTGGTCGCCGCGCCGGAAGACGATGACGAGCACGCCGGCGGCCAGCGCTGCGATCAACGTGGGCGCACCCTCGACGAAGAGCGCGAACTGCTGGTCGAACGTGGAACCGAGCGCGGCGAACACCCCGTTGAGTCCCATCATCCGGAACCACGTCCCACCGAGGCTGCCGAAGAGAAGCACCATCGAGATCGCGAACAGCAGTCGGGTGTTGGTCCGGCTGAAGACGATGGCCCGCAGCAGGTTGCGGCACAGCAGGCAGGCCAGCACGATGGCGGCCAGCAGCGACGCCGAGAACAGCACGATGCCGGTCACGAGGACCGTGGCCGTGACCGGCGAGACACCTTCGGCGACGACCTGTGCCGTGGACACGACAGCGGGGATGCCGTCGGCGAGCGTGACGTCGCTCGCGGCGACGGGGGTGTCGGCGATGATCGCACCGGGCCGGCTGAACATGACGGTGATCGACTCCGAAGTGGCACGGACGACGAACACGGCGGCGAGGGCGGCGACGATGATCGCGGCCCACAGGTCGGACCGGTCGCGACGCGCCTGCAGATCGGGCTTCGTGGACATGACCTCTCCATATCGATAATCGTTGGTATCGAAAAACGATATGAAAGCGGATGCCGCGTGTCAAGGCCCGCCCGCGGCCGCGGCCCGCGCGCGCTATGCCTACGGCGAACACGGGCATGCGGCATCCGTGCCCTCGTTACCCTCGTGTGTAGGCGCCAGAGGAGCGTCTGTCCGGAGGAGACGATGTTCGAGAGATTCACGGACCGCGCCCGTCGCGTGGTGGTGCTCGCCCAAGAAGAGGCGAAGATGCTCAACCACAACTACATCGGCACCGAGCACATTCTGCTCGGGCTGATCCACGAGGGTGAGGGCGTCGCCGCGAAGGCCCTCGAGAGCCTCGGCATCTCGCTCGACGCCGTGCGCGAGCAGGTGCAGGACATCATCGGCCAGGGTCAGCAGCAGCCGACCGGCCACATCCCCTTCACGCCGCGTGCCAAGAAGGTGCTCGAACTGTCGCTGCGCGAAGCGCTGCAGCTCGGCCACAACTACATCGGCACCGAGCACATCCTGCTCGGCCTCATCCGCGAGGGCGAGGGCGTCGCCGCACAGGTGCTCGTCAAGCTCGGCGCCGACCTCAACAAGGTGCGCCAGCAGGTCATCCAGCTGCTCAGCGGCTACCAGGGCAAGGAGCCCGCGGGCGTCGCGACCGGCGCCGGCGAGCAGGCTCAGGGCTCGACGCAGGGCGGCTCGGCCGTCCTCGACCAGTTCGGCCGCAACCTCACGCAGGCTGCCCGCGACAACAAGCTCGACCCCGTCATCGGGCGCGAGAAGGAGATCGAGCGGGTCATGCAGATCCTCTCGCGCCGCTCCAAGAACAACCCCGTCCTGATCGGCGAGCCCGGCGTCGGCAAGACCGCCGTCGTCGAGGGCCTCGCGCAGGCGATCGTCAAGAACGACGTGCCCGAGACGCTCAAGGACAAGCAGGTCTACTCGCTCGACCTCGGCTCGCTCATCGCCGGGTCCCGCTACCGCGGTGACTTCGAAGAGCGCCTCAAGAAGGTGACGAAGGAGATCCGCACGCGCGGTGACATCATCGTCTTCATCGACGAGATCCACACCCTCGTCGGAGCCGGAGCCGCAGAAGGCGCCATCGACGCGGCATCCATCCTGAAGCCGCTCCTCGCCCGCGGTGAGCTGCAGACGATCGGCGCCACGACGCTCGACGAGTACCGCAAGCACTTCGAGAAGGATGCTGCGCTCGAGCGCCGCTTCCAGCCGATCCAGGTCGCCGAGCCCAGCCTCCCGCACGCGATCAACATACTGAAGGGTCTGCGCGACCGGTACGAGGCGCACCACAAGGTGCAGATCACCGACGGCGCGATCGTCGCGGCAGCCAACCTCGCCGACCGCTACGTGTCCGACCGGTTCCTGCCCGACAAGGCGATCGACCTGATCGACGAGGCCGGTGCCCGCCTGCGGCTGTCGATCCTGTCGAGCCCGCCCGAGCTGCGCGAGTTCGACGACAAGATCGCCGACGTGCGCCAGCAGAAGGAGCAGGCGTCCGAGGACCAGGACTTCGAGAAGGCCGCATCGCTGCGCGACGAGGAGAAGTCCCTCCTCGCCGAGCGTCTGCGCCTCGAGAAGCAGTGGAAGTCGGGCGACGTCGCGACCCACGCCGTCGTCGATGAGGGCCTCATCGCCGAAGTGCTGGCTCAGGCCACCGGCATCCCGGTCTTCAAGCTCACGGAGGAAGAGACCAGCCGTCTGGTCTTCATGGAGAAGGCGCTGCACCAGCGCGTCATCGGCCAGGAAGAGGCGATCGCGGCGCTCTCGCGCACGATCCGCCGCCAGCGCGCGGGGCTCAAAGACCCCAAGCGTCCGTCGGGATCGTTCATCTTCGCCGGCCCCACGGGCGTCGGAAAGACCGAGCTCGCCAAGGCGCTCGCCGAGTTCCTGTTCGACGACGAGGCCGCGCTCATCTCGCTCGACATGTCGGAGTTCGGTGAGAAGCACACCGTCTCGCGTCTGTTCGGTGCCCCTCCCGGGTTCGTCGGCTTCGAAGAGGGCGGTCAGCTCACCGAGAAGGTGCGCCGCAAGCCGTTCTCGGTCGTGCTCTTCGACGAGATCGAGAAGGCCCACCCCGACATCTTCAACTCGCTCCTGCAGATCCTCGAAGAGGGGCGTCTGACCGACGGTCAGGGACGCGTGGTCGACTTCAAGAACACCGTCATCATCATGACGACCAACCTCGGCGCGCGCGACATCGCGGGCGGCCCGGTGGGCTTCCAGGTCGAGGGTGACACGGCGACGTCGTACGACCGGATGAAGGGCAAGGTGCAGGAGGAGCTCAAGCGTCACTTCAAGCCCGAGTTCCTCAACCGCGTCGACGACATCATCGTCTTCCCGCAGCTGTCCAAGGTCGAGCTCGTGCAGATCGTCGACCTGTTCACCAAGCGCCTGTCCGAGCGCCTCCTCGACCGCGACATGACGATCGAGCTGTCGCAGTCGGCCAAGGAGAAGCTCATCGAGATCGGCTTCGACCCGGCACTGGGCGCACGCCCGCTGCGCCGGGCGATGCAGCAGGAGATCGAGGACCGCCTGTCCGAGAAGATCCTGCACGGCGAGCTCAACTCCGGCGATCACGTCAAGGTCGACACCGAGAACGGCGTCTTCCAGTTCGAGCACGGCCCGCGCGGCGAGAAGGTCGCCGTGGGCATCACCTCGGGCGGCGAGATCTCGGCGACGCCCGACCTCGCGATCGGGTCCTGACCTCCTGACGACAGAGCGGATGCCGCGTGCTCGAGCAC
>NZ_JBHJZS010000051.1:0-12628 GCF_042271185.1 Microbacterium sp. NPDC055910 | reverse complement strand
GGGTAACCCCGCACTCTCGGCGCTCCCGTGCAGTCTCGCGGTCGGGTGCCGCCCGGGGACGCGGGGCGTCAGTCGCCGGTGGCGAGTTCGCGGGCGCGGGCGAGGGCGGCGTCCGTCGCCGTCTCGAAGACGACGTCGAGCCGCGCGGCCTGCAGAACCCCGACGGCGCGCTCGGTCGTGCCCTTGGGGCTCGTGACACGGCGACGCAGCTCGGCGGGGTCTTCACCGGATGCCGCGAGCAGCGCGGCCGCGCCGATGAAGGTCTGCTCGGCCATGAGCCGCGCCTGATCCTCGTCGAAGCCCTTGCCGCGCGCGGCCTTGGTGAGCTCCTCGATGAGCAGGAAGACGTACGCCGGACCCGACCCCGAGATCGTCGAGAGCGCGTCGATCTGCGACTCGGCGACCTCGATCACGGCGCCGCACGTCTCGAACAGGCGGCGCACGACGGCGACGTCGCCGGCCGCAGCCGTCGTGCCGGCGGCGAGGCCCGTGACGGCCTGCCCGACGACGGCGGGGGTGTTCGGCATCGACCGCAGCACGGGGATCGACGGCCCCAGGAGCGCCTCGAACGTCGCGATCGTGACACCCGCCGCAAGGCTCACCACGATCGTGCCCGGACGCAGGGACGGCGCGATCTCACGCAGCAGATCGGGGACCATGACCGGCTTGACACCGACCAGCACGATGTCGGCCGCGGCCGCGGCATCCGTGTTCCCCGTCGGCTGCTCGGCGAGCGCGATGCTCGTCACGGCATCGAGGCCCGCGAGTTCAGCGGCCTTCTCGGCCGTGCGGTTCGTCGCGACGACGCTGCTGGCGAGCCCGGAACGCACGACGCCCTGCAGGATCGCACCGCCCATCGAACCTGCACCGAGGATCGCGACGGGCGGGAGGACGGTCGTATCTGTTGCCATGCCGCCATCCTATGAACCTGATCCGGATGCCGCGCCCCGACCCCGGATCCGCACCGGGTCGCCGGATATAGTCGAAGGACGACGGGGGCCGGGACGCCCTCGCGCGGTCAGCATCCGGAGGCACGCTCATGACCCTCTTCGACGGCATCACCTCGCGCGTCATCGAAACGCCGAGGCTGAACGTGAACATCCTCGAGCGCGCGGGCGACGATCCGAAGACGCCGGTCGATCAGACCGTCGTGTTCGTGCACGGCAACGTCTCTTCGAGCCTGTTCTGGCAGGAGATCATGCAGGATCTGCCGAGCGACCTCCGAGTCATCGCGATCGATCTGCGGGGCTTCGGCGGCACCGAGCACGCCCCCGTCGACGCGACGCGCGGTGTGCGGGACTTCAGCGACGACGTCCGCTCGACGCTGGAAGCCCTCGAGATCCCGACGGCTCATCTCGTCGGCTGGTCGATGGGCGGGGGCGTCGTGATGCAGTACGCACTCGACCACCCGGTGCTCAGCCTCACGCTGCAGGCACCCGTCTCGCCGTATGGATTCGGCGGCACGCGCCGCGACGGCTCCCGTCTGACCGACGACGACGCGGGCACCGGAGCCGGCGGCGCGAACCCCGATTTCATCCGGCGGCTCGCCGAGGGCGACCGCAGCGATGAAGCGCAGACCTCGCCGCGCAACGTCTTCCGTTCGGGCTATGTCGCACCCGGCTACCGCACCGACCACGAAGACGTCTGGGTCGAATCGATGCTCACGACCTCGACAGCCGAGGGCAACTACCCCGGCGACAGCGTGGCGAGCGACGCGTGGCCGGGATTCGCGGCCGGTCCGCTGGGCGTGCTCAACACGATGACGCCGGCGCACTTCAACGTGTCGGGCATCGTCGACCTCGCGCCCAAGCCGCCGATCCTGTGGATCCACGGCACGGCGGACGCGATCGTCTCGGACGCCTCGTTCTACGACGTCAACTACCTGGGCCAACTCGGCATCCTCGCCGACTGGCCGGGTGAAGAGATCGCGCCGGCTCAGGAGATGGTGTCGCAGACGCGCGATGTGCTCGGCGCGTACGCCGATGCAGGCGGGGATGTCACCGAGATCGATCTCGAGGGTGTCGGGCACTCGCCGCACCTCGAGCGCCCGGCCGAGTTCCGTCACGCCCTGCTCACGCGCATCGGCTATGTGGGCATCCCGGCCAACCCCGCGCCGCCCACGGAAGCGATCATCCTGCGCTCGGCCGACTGACGCCGCACGGCGCTCGGGCATAGGCTTCCGCCATGAGCGCGTCCGGTGGCGGGAAGGCCATCATCGCGGCGTTCCTGGCCAACCTCGGCATCGCCGCGGCCAAGTTCGTCGCGTGGTTCATCTCGGGTTCGGCTTCGATGCTCGCCGAGGCGATCCACTCCGTCGCCGACTCGGGCAATCAGCTGCTGCTCCTGCTCGGCGGGCGTCGCGCGAAACGCGCAGCCGACCGCGAGCACCCGTTCGGTCACGGACGCGAACGGTACGTCTACGCCTTCGTCGTGGCGATCATCCTCTTCTCGGTCGGAGGCCTCTTCTCGATCTACGAAGGCGTCCAGAAGATCACTCATCCTCACGAGCTCGACCACGTCTGGGTCCCCCTGCTCGTGCTCGTCATCGCGATCGGGCTCGAGTCGTTCTCGCTGCGCACCGCCGTGCGCGAGAGCAACCTGGTGCGCCCGAAAGAGCAGTCCTGGGTGTCGTTCGTCCGCCACGCGAAGGCCCCCGAGCTTCCGGTCGTGCTCCTCGAAGACATCGCCGCCCTCACGGGTCTCGTCTTCGCCCTGCTCGGGGTCGGGCTGTCCGCCGTCACGCACAACCCGATCTTCGACGCGATCGGCACGCTCATGATCGGCACGCTGCTCATCGTCGTCGCGATCACCCTCGGCGTCGAGACGAAGAGCCTGCTCGTCGGCGAGGGTGCGACACAGACCGACCACGACCTCATCGTCGCCGCGATCGAGTCGGGTCCCGAAGTGGAGCGGCTCATCCACATGAAGACGCTCTACCTCGGTCCCGATGAATTGCTCGTGGCGGCGAAGATCGCCCTGCCGTCCGACAGGCCGCTCGTCGAAGCGGCGCACGACATCGACATCGTCGAGGCGCGCATCCGCGTCGCCGTGCCGGCCGCGCGCGTCATCTATCTCGAGCCCGATGTCTACCGTCGCGGAGACAGCGCGGAGCCCTCGACGGAGGAGATCGTCATCCGCTCGGTCGATTGAGCGCTGTCAGACTGACGGCATGGAGTACACGATCTTCACCGAGCCGCAGCAGGGATTCTCGTACGACGACCAGCTCGCCTTCGCGCAGACCGCCGAGCGCCTCGGCTTCGACGCCTTCTTCCGTTCCGACCACTACATGCGGATGGGCCCGGGCGACCCCCTGCCGGGACCGACCGACGCGTGGACGACGCTCGCCGGCCTCGCCCGCGAGACGAGCCGGATCCGGCTCGGCACGCTCGTCTCCTCGGCGACGCATCGTGCACCCGCGATCTTGGCGATCCAGGTCGCACAGGTCGACGCGATGTCGGGCGGACGGGTCGAGTTCGGCCTCGGCACGGGATGGTTCGAGGACGAGCATCGCGCCTACGGCATCCCGTTCCCCGCGAAGCGGTTCGGTCCCTTCGAAGAGCAGCTCGCCGTCATCACGGGGCTCTGGGAGACACCGGCCGGAGAGACTTTCTCGTTCGACGGCGAGCACTACACGCTCGTGAACGCGCCCGCCCTGCCCAAGCCCGTGCAGGAGCGCATGCCCGTCATCGTCGGCGGAGGCGGGCCTCGTCGCACCCCGGCGATCGCGGCGCGCTACGCGACGGAGTTCAACATCGGCTTCCAGCACGAAGACGTCGTCGCTGAGAAGTTCGACGGCGTCCGCGCAGCGTGCGAGCGCATCGATCGCGACCCCGCGACCCTCAAGCTGTCGGTCGCCCTGCCGACCCTCGCGGGTGCGACGTCCGCCGACCTCGAGCGGCGCGCCGCCAACGCGGGGACGACCGTCGGAGCCGCACGCGAGCGCGGAGGCATCGTCGGCGGCGCCGATGAGATCGCGGAGAAGGTCGCTCGCCTGCGCGACCTCGGCGCCGAGCGCGTGCATTTCCAGCTCATGGACCTGCGCGACGTCGACCACGTCTCGTTCCTCGGCGAAGAGGTACTGCCTCTCCTCCCCCGCTGACCCCGTGACCCCGCCGCCTCGCCGCGCGTTGCGCGCGGTGAGGTCGCGCGTTGCGTCGATGCGCGTTGACGCACGGTGATGTCGCGCGTTGCGTCGATGCGCGTTGCGTCGATGCGCGTTGCGTCGATGCGCGTTGCGTTGACTTGCGGCTTGTGCCCACGACACGCCGGATGCGGGGAGCACAAGCCGCAAGTGGACAACGGGTGCGACGTGCGGCGGCGCCGTGACCGTGGGAGGGCGCGGCGTGGGACAACGCGCACCGGAGGACAACGCACCTTGTGTTGACTTGCGGATTGTGTCGACGACACGCCGCGCGCCGCGCGCACAAGCCGCAAGTCAACAGGGGAAGCCGGGCGCCGGCGGACCGCGGGCGCGGGGGGCGGAGGACCGCGGGCGCGGGCGCGGGAGGGAAGGGCGGCGGGGGCGTCAGCGGCGGGCGTCGAAGAAGGTGCGCAGAAGAGCGGATGCCGCCTCTGCGGCGACGCCGCCGACGACCTCGGCGCGGTACGGCAGGCGCCGGTCCCGCACGAGGTCGTACATGGATCCGGCGGCGCCGGCCTTGTCGTCCCAGGCGCCGAACACGAGGCGCGGGATGCGGGACTGCAGCACCGCCCCGGCGCACATGACGCAGGGCTCGAGCGTCACGACGAGCGTGCACCCCTCGAGGTTCCACGAGCCGAGGGATGCCGCGGCATGACGCAGCGCGACGATCTCGGCGTGCGCCGTGGGGTCGCCCGTCGCCTCGCGCAGGTTTCGCCCTTCGCCGATGACCGTGCCCGCGGCATCCGTCACGACGGCACCGACGGGCACGTCGCCCGCCGCTCCGGCCTCGGCGGCGAGCTCGAGCGCACGTCGCATCGCGGCGGCATCCATGGAGTCGAACGTCACGACACGAGCGTACGGTGCGGCGGCACCGCAGCGACTACCCTTGCCCTATGCGCCTGCACGTCGCCGATCATCCGCTCATCACGCACAAGCTCACGGTTCTGCGCGACGCGCGTACTCCTTCGCCCGTCTTCCGTCAGCTGACCGAAGAGCTCGTGACGCTGCTCGCCTACGAGGCGACCCGGAACGTTCGAGTCGAGCCGATCGAGATCCAGACGCCGGTCACCTCGACGATGGGGGTCAGGATCGGCGAGCCGCGTCCGCTCGTCGTGCCCATCCTGCGCGCAGGACTCGGCATGCTCGAGGGCATGGTCAAGCTGCTGCCGACGGCCGAAGTGGGCTTTCTCGGCATGGCCCGCAATGAAGAGACCCTCGAGCCGACGACCTACGCCGAGCGCCTGCCCGACGATCTGAGCGACCGGCAGTGCTTCGTGCTCGACCCCATGCTGGCGACCGGCGGGTCGCTCGGCGCGGCGATCGAGTTCCTCTTCGACCGCGGAGCGCAGGATGTCACCGCGATCTGCATCCTCGCGGCGCCCGAGGGACTCGCGGCGATCGAGAAGCAGGTCGAGGGGCGCGACGTCACGCTCGTGCTCGGCGCCGTCGACGAGCGACTCGACGAGCGGGCGTACATCGTGCCCGGACTCGGCGACGCCGGCGACCGTCTCTACGGCACCGTCTGACTCAGCGCGCCGGCTCGGTCGGCGGGCTCTTGCCCGTCTCCTGCTCCCAGAACTCCAGCTGCTGGGTGAGCGCCTTCGCGAGTTCGAAGACCTGCTCGGGAGGGATCCGGATGCGGCCCACGACGCGCGCCGGCACGACCGTCCGGCGCTCGCCCGTCGCCTGATCGACTTCTTCGTGCGGGGGCTGGGCGAGAGTCAGGAAGTCCATCACGAAGACGGTCGGCGTGTGCCAGACGTTCGCGAAATCGGCGTAGGAACCGGGGATCTGCTCGGGCGGAAGATCGATCTCGAACTGTCGTGGGGCGTCGTCGGCCACGGGTACCTCCGTCGGGACTCGGTGTTCGACGAGTCTACGCGTCGCCGCTCAGGCGCGTCCGACGAGCCGGGCGAACGCGCTCAACCGCGCGACGCCCTCGGGCGTCCGCGGCAGATCGTCGAGCAGCTCGGGCGAATGCACGAGGTAGGCCGTATGCATGGCGCGTGAGATCGCGACGTTGAGGCGGTTGCGCAGCAGGAGGAAGTCGACGCCGCGGGGAGCATCGCGCCCCGACGAGGCCGCGAGCGACATGATCGCGACGGAGGCCTCCTGACCTTGGAATCGGTCGACCGTGCCGACGGGAACCTCGGCGAAGCCCGCCGCGGCAAGCGCCTCTTCGACCATGACCTGCTGCGCGTTGTACGGCGTCACGACGATGATGTCGCGCTGCTCGAGCGGCCGCGGATCGCACGGAGCGGCTCCGTCGCCCTCTTCGAACCGGATGTCGCGCCACTGGCGGCCGACGAGATCGCGCACGATGTCCACGACCGCTTCGGCCTCTTCGGGCGACTGCGTCGCATTGCCGCGGTGCCGCACGGGCACAGCGTGCACCCCGGGCTCGATTCCCTCCAGCACCCGCATCGCGGTGGCCGGATGCGCCGCGAGCTCGCCGTCGTACGACAGCACCGACACGGGAGCGGCCACCTCGGGTCGCATGCGGCGCGTGCGCGCGAGGAAGTAGCCGAGCTCGGCGGGGATGACGTCGGATCCGTCCATGACCCACCCGAGCGCCGACGTGTCGACGGGCTCGGGATGCGTGCCCTGACTCACCTGCGGCAGCTGCTGCGGATCGCCCAGCAGCAGCAGCCGCGGTGCCGCGAGCGAGACGGCGATCGTCGATGCCAGCGAGAACTGCCCCGCCTCGTCGATCACGAGCAGGTCGAGACTGCCCCGCGGGATCCGACCTTCGTGCGCGAAGTCCCACGCCGTCCCGCCGACGACGAATCCGGATGCCGCGTGCTCGGCGGCGAACGCGGCGACGCCGTTCTTCGGGATGACCGTGAACGCCACAGGGGTCTCGGGGTTCTTCGGCGCCTTGCCGACCTGCGCGGCCGGCGCTCCAGCGTCGATGATGCGGTCGAGCATGTTCTCGACGACGGCGTGGGACTGCGCGACGACGCCGATCTTCCATCCGTGCTCGCGCACGAGGCGGGCGACCACGTGCGATCCGACATAGGTCTTGCCGGTGCCGGGCGGCCCCTGCACGGCGAGGTAGCTGCGGTCGAGGCCGCGCAGAGCGCGCACGATCGTGTCGACGTCGCCCGCCGTCGACGACGGCAGAGCGCCCCCGAGGACGCGCGGCGGCCGTCGCAGCAGGATGTCGGTCGCGGGGTCTTCGGGCAGCGCTGGTGCGGCCGCACTGATCGCGTCGGCCCACGTGTCGATCGCCAGCTGCTGGTTCCCGGCCCGCGGCGGAGCGGCCGGCGTGAGCGCGAGGGGCAGGTCGCTCCACGTCACACCGTCGACCGCCGTCTCTTGCACCACGACGCCGTCGTCGAGCACCTCGACGACCGTGACGGCGCGCGTCGCATGGATCCAACGCGGCATCGCCTCGTACGGGAACGGTGCGGGCAGGTCGTAGAGCGCGAACGGGTTCGACCCCACGCTCAGCCGTGTACCGGGTGCAAGCTCGCCGCGCAGCTCGACAGTGCGGCGCTCAGCGCCGCGGCCGCTCTCGGCGACGTGCCAATCGTCGACGACCCGGCACCGGTCGGGGTCGATCACGACGACGTCGCGCGTCTCTTCCCACAGCGACACCGGTTCGCGCAGGCGCAGGAAGTGCGTCGCCCAGAACGACTTCACTTCGCGCGGGTAGTAGTCGATCGCGGCGGCACCGAGGCGCAGCGCGACGGCCTCGGGGGAATCCTCGGGATGCTCGGTGGCCGATCGGGTGAGCGCGAGAGCGCGCGGCGAGGGCTCGTACACGTGCTCGTCGGGCTCGGGGTTCGGCGTCGGACGAAGGCCCGCCTCGCGCGCCCGGTCGACGAGCCAGTCGCGCAGGCGCCTCGTCGACACGCAGTCGTAGCGGTTGTAGTCGGCAAGGTCGTCGAGGATCGCATTCGCCGCGGCGTCGTCCTCGTCCGCGAGCGCGCGGGCCTCGACGTACTTGACGATCGAATCGTCGCCCTTCTGCACATCGCTCGTGCGCACCTCGTCGCCCATGTAGAGCGGCTCGAGCTTCTTGATCGAGTAGGAGCGCGACCCGACCCGCAGCGCGCGGCGCACGATCGGATACAGGTCGACGAACACCGCGTCGCGCAGGAGTCGGTCGACGTCGGCTTCGCGCACGCCGTAGCGCGCGGCCATCGCGAGCAGATGCGTCGGCTCGTAGGGCGCGTAGTGGTAGATGTGCATGCCCGGGTACTGCGCCCGGCGCAGCGCGATGATGTCGAGGAACGTCTCGAGCGCACGCTTCTCCTCGTCGAACGAATGGGCCCACAGCGCCGTGTACTGCTCGCGGTCGTCGACCCAGCCGAAGAGGTAGTCGAGCCCCCACCGTCGCGCGCCGCCGTCGGCCTCTTCGCTGTAGAGCGGGTCGCCCTCGAAGTCGAAGAACAGATCACCGTCGTCGGGACGCGGCAGCGCCGCGATCGCCTTCGGCTCGACGACCTCGAACGTCGGCACGGGCGGTGCACCGCCGCTCGGAACCTCGTCGAGTCCGCCCGCGGGGCTCGTGAGCTGCAGCCGGGCCTGGGTCTGCAGCATCCGGAACGTGTCGGCGTTCATCCTCGCGGGCAGCACGCGAGCGCCGGCGAGGTCGTCGATCGTCATGATGCCGGCGGTGCGCAGCCGTTCGCGCTGGGTCGGCCGGATGCCCGCGACGAGCAGCAGATCACGGGATGCCGCGACCTCGGCGTCGCACGTCGCGCAGCGCCCGCACGCCACGACGCGCAGGTCGCCGCGGTCGTCGCCCCACGCGATGGGTTCGCCCGCCGCGCCGAGGTCGACACGCCGGTCGGCGATGAGGGCCGCGAGCCGGGCGCGGCGCAGCCGGAAGACGGGGAGCAGGTCGTCGATCTCGTGCGCGCTGGTCGTGCCGTCGCCGAGCAGCAGTTCGACGCGGTCGCCGCGCGGAACGCCCAGCCGGTCGAGCTGGTCGACGTAGGCCGCGAGCTGCATGAGCGCGGTGACCCGCGCGCGTCGCGCGAGCTTCGTATCCTGCACGATCCACGCCCCGCCGGGACCGCTCCCTGAGCCCAACGCGGTCCCTGAGCCTGCCGAAGGGTCGCGCACGAGGAAGTCGGCGAAGCCCACGAACTCGTCGGTGGCGAACGCGGCCTGATACACGACGGCGGCATCGGAGGCGAGCGCCGCGTCGGTCAGGGCGACGGCGTGCGCGAGCCCCGCCGCATCCGTCGATCTCGTCTCGGGGATCTCGATGACCCGCTCGCTGCCGAACTGCTCGATGTAGTCCGCGAGCACACGCCGCTCGTGCGCCGTGCCGAGGCGGCCGGCGCGCTTGAGCGTCTCGTCTTCGGGCTCGTCGACGGCGGCGATGCGCCCGAGCTTCGCGTCGATCGCGCGGGCCCAGGCGAACTCGCACTCGGCCGCCGCCTTCAGATCGCTCGCACTCCAGACGATCCGGCTCTCACCCTCGATATAGCGCATGTCTCCCCTTCCTCCACGACCCTAACCGCGCCCTCAGACACCCCCGTCGCGTGCGATCTGCAGGAAGCACATCCCGGGTCGGCGTGTCGCGGGCGCGAAGCATCACAGGTCGCGCCCCTTCCTGCAACCCGCCCGGCTCCCCCTCGCCGCACCCGCAGCCGCGGTGCCACACTGGAGCGATGAGCCTGCCGTTCGAGAGCGCCTACCGCCACGGCTTCGCCCGCGTCGCCGCCTGCACGATCCCCGTTGCGATCGCCGACCCCGTGGCCAACGCCGACGCCGTCCTCGCCGAAGCCCGTGCGTGCCACGACGAGTCGGTCGCCGTCGCCGTCTTCCCCGAGCTGTGCCTGACCGGCTACGCGATCGAAGACCTCGTGATGCAGGATGCGCTGCTGGACGCCGTCGACACCGCGATCGAGCGGATCACGGCGGCATCCGAAGACCTCCTGCCCGTCCTCGTGGTCGGAGCGCCGCTGCGGCACGGCAACCGCCTCTACAACTGCGCCGTCGTCATCCACCGCGGCGCTGTGCTCGGCGTCGCCCCCAAGTCCTACCTGCCGACCTACCGCGAGTTCTACGAGCGCCGCTGGTACGCGCCGGGCGAGCCGTGGTCGGGCGAGGGCATCCGCATCGGCGAGATCGAGACCGTCATCGGCACGAACCTGCTGTTCGACGTGCAGGATGTGCCGGGCCTCGTGCTGCATGCCGAAGTGTGCGAAGACGTCTGGGTGCCGATCCCGCCGTCGTCCAAGGCCGCCCTGGCCGGTGCGACGGTGCTGGTGAACCTCAGCGGCAGTCCCATCACGATCGCGCGCGCCGACGAGCGCCGGGCACTGTGCCAGTCGCAGTCGCTGCGGTGCCTCGCGGCATACGTCTACGCCGCTGCGGGCCAGGGCGAATCGACGAACGACGTCTCGTGGGACGGGCAGACGATGATCTACGAGGGCGGGATGCTGCTGGCCGAGACCGAGCGCTTCCCCGACGGCGCGCGGCGCAGCGTCGCAGACGTCGACCTCGATCGGCTGCGCCAGGACCGCTTGCGCCAGGGAACCTTCGACGACAACCGGGTGGCGACGGGGGCGGAGTTCCTGCACATCGAGACGCTGCTCGAGCCGCCGCACGAGGACATCGGCCTGCGCCGGCCGCTCGACCGGTTCCCGTTCGTTCCGGACGACGCCGCGCGGCTCGCGCAGGACTGCTACGAGGCGTTCAACATCCAGGTGTCCGGGCTCGTGCAGCGCCTGCGCGCGATCGGCGACCCGAAGCCCATCATCGGCGTCTCGGGCGGCCTCGACTCGACGCACGCCCTGCTCGTCGTGGCGCGCGCGATGGACCGGATGGGGCGCCCGCGCAGCGACATCCTCGCCTACACGATGCCGGGGTTCGCGACGAGCGAGCACACGAAGTCCAATGCCGTCGCTCTCGCCCAGGCGGTCGGCGCGTCGATCGAGACGATCGACATCCGGCCCGCCGCCACCGAGATCCTGCAGGGCATCCGGCATCCGTTCGCCGGTGGTGAGCCCCTGTACGACGTGACATTCGAGAACGTGCAGGCCGGGGTGCGCACCGACTTCCTCTTCCGTCTGGCGAACCAGAACAACGGCATGGTGATCGGCACGTCCGATCTGTCCGAGCTCGCTCTGGGCTGGGCGACCTACGGTGTGGGCGACCACATGAGCCACTACGCCGTCAACGCGGGCGTGCCGAAGACGCTCATCCAGCACGTGATCCGCTGGGTCATCTCGCACCGCGAGGGCGTCGACGACGCCGCGGCCGATGTGCTGCAGTCCGTGCTCGACACCGAGATCTCGCCCGAGCTCGTGCCGGCGGGGCAGGACGGCAAGCTGCAGTCGACCGAGGACCGCATCGGTCCGTACGCGCTGCACGACTTCGCGCTGTTCCACGTGCTGCGGTTCGGGATGCGCCCGTCGAAGATCGCTTTCCTCGCGTCGCACGCGTGGAACGATCCGGATGCCGGGGCCTGGCCTCCCGGTTTCCCCGAGGCCGACCGCTATGCCTACGACCTGCCGACCGTCGCGACCTGGCTGCGGGTCTTCCTGCAGCGGTACTTCGCGTTCGCGCAGTTCAAGCGCTCGGCGATCCCGAACGGACCCAAGGTCTCACCCGCGGGCTCGCTGTCGCCGCGCGGTGACTGGCGTGCACCGTCGGACGGCAATGCGCGCGTCTGGCTCGCCGAGCTCGACGCCGCGCTGCCGGCCTCGGCGCGCCCCGCCTGAGCGGCGGTCGCCGCCGCCCCGCGGCATCCCTCCCCCGGCCGTTCCCGACCGCGAGACCTTGACCGCGAGACTGCAACGGCGCGCCGAACGAGCGGGGTTCACCCGCAGTCTCGGCGGCCCGTTGCAGTCTCGCGGTCACGCGGGGGTGGCGTAGGCGAGAGTGATGATCCAGCCGTCGCGCGAGAGGTCGGCGAGGTCGTACTGCGCCCGACGATCGGGCACCCAGCCCTTCGTGTGCGCCGAGTTCAGCCGCACGTGCTCGCCGGCGACCCGCGTGCCGCGTCCGTCGGCGTCGCGCACGGCCTGCACCCGCGTCCAGTGCGCGAGCAGCGCGGCGTGGTCACTCTCATCGAGCAGGTGCGAGTGCCGCTTCATCGTGTTGAGCTCGACCTCGTCGGGGTGCGCGTCGCGCAGGTCGATCCCGACGACGACATCGGGCTCGGAGACCGTGACCAGCGACGCCGCGCGGGCGTTCGCGTTGCGGATCCGCAGCGGCACCTCCTGCCCGTCGACGACGGCGATGAGCTGGGTGTGGAAGCCGAAGGTCTTCGGCGCCTCGCGCTCGATGCGCACGTCCTTCTCTTCGACGCCGAGGCGCGCGGCGACGAGCTCCTTCGCGAGCGCGCGCTTGCGATCGTGCTCGCTCATCCGGGGGTCCCACCCCAGACGAGCCGAGATTCCGGCGGGGGTGTCCAGCAGAACGGATTCCATCGGTTCGCCCTTCTTCCTGCAGCTTCGCGCGGCGGTGCCGCCCCTTCATCTTGGCGTGGTCGCGCCGCCCCCGGAAGACACGAAGACG
>NZ_JBHJZS010000050.1:0-12796 GCF_042271185.1 Microbacterium sp. NPDC055910 | reverse complement strand
CGCCGAGACTGCGGGTGAACCCCACGGTCTCGGCGCGCCGTTGCAGTCTCGCGGGAGGAGGGGTCAGGCGCGGGCGGCCTCCGAGAGGCGGCGCGCGGCGGCGAGCGCCTGCTCGAGGTCGGCCTTGATGTCGTCGATGTTCTCGAGCCCGACCGAAAGGCGTACGAGGCCGGGCGTCACTCCGCCGGCGAGCTGCTCCTCGGGCGTGAGCTGCGAGTGGGTCGTCGACGCGGGGTGGATGACGAGCGAGCGCACGTCGCCGATGTTGGCGACGTGGCTGAACAGCGTGAGCGAGTTGACGAACTCGCGCCCCGCGTCGACGCCGCCCTTGAGCTCGAACGAGAGCACGGCGCCCACGCCCTTCGGCGCGTAGGTGTTCGCCACGTCGTACCAGGGCGAGGTCGGCAGCCCGGAGTAGTTCACCGACGCGATGTCGTCGAGGCTCTCGAGCCACTCGGCGATCTCCTGCGCGTTCTGCACGTGGCGCTCGATGCGCAGCGACAGCGTCTCGATGCCCTGGATGAGGTTCCAGGCGCTCTGCGGCGCGATGGCGGGCCCCAGGTCGCGCAGCAGCTGCACGCGTGCCTTGATGATGTAGGCGAGGCCGTCGCCCACGGCCGCCGTGTAGCTCGCGCCGTGGTAGCTCTCATCGGGCTCGGTGAGACCGGGGAACTTCTCGACGTTCTTGGACCACTCGAACGTGCCGCCGTCGATGATGACACCGGCCATCGTGGTGCCGTGTCCGCCGAGGAACTTCGTCGCCGAGTGCACGACGATGTCGGCGCCGTGCTCGAACGGCTTGATGAGGTACGGCGTCGCGATCGTGTTGTCGACGATGAGCGGCAGGCCGTTCTCGTGGGCGATGTCGGCGACCGTGCGGATGTCGAGCACGTTGATCTTCGGGTTGCCGATCGTCTCGGCGAACAGCAGCTTCGTGTTCGGCCGGATCGCGCGGCGCCACTCCTCGGGGTCGTCCTGATCGTCGACGAACGTCACGTCGACGCCGAGCTTGGCCAGGGTGAACTTGAACAGGTTGTAGGTGCCGCCGTAGATCGAGCTCGACGAGACGAAGTGGTCGCCGGCCTGTGCGATGTTGAGGATCGCGAAGGTCGTCGCCGACTGCCCGCTGGCGAGCAGGAGTGCTCCCGTGCCGCCCTCGAGCGCCGCGAGTCGCTGCTCGACGACGTCCTGCGTCGGGTTCTGGATGCGCGTGTAGATGTTGCCGAACTCGGCGAGGGCGAACAGGTTCGCGGCGTGCTCGGTGTTGTCGAAGACGTAGGCGGTGGTCTGATAGATCGGCGTCGCCCGCGACTTGGTCGTCGGGTCGGGCGCGGCGCCCGAGTGGATCTGCTTGGTTTCGAAGCGCCAGTTCTCGGGTGCGGACATGAGTGCTCCTGAAGGTTCGGGTGGTGGCTGGTGGAGGCGCGGCACGGGCCGCGACCTCATCCGAGCGTAGGGCGGCGGCGGGCGACGGACAACGCGGGGGAAATGTTACGTAACGTCGGCGGGTAGCGTGGAGGCATGGTTACCAGGCGTGCAGTCGTGACGGGTGCGAGTTCGGGGATCGGCGAAGCGGCGGCGCGTGCGCTGCGCGCGCGCGGATGGGATGTCGTGGGCGTCGCACGACGCGCCGAACGGCTCGCGAAGCTCGAGGCCGAGATCGGCATCGCCGCGTTCGCCGCGGATCTGACCCGCGACGCCGACGTCGCGGCGCTCGCGGACTGGCTCGCCGACACGGGCCCCGTGCACGCGCTGGTGCACGTCGCCGGCGGTGCACGCGGCACGGACCGCGTCGAGGACGGACGCGTCGAGGACTGGCAGTGGATGTTCGATGTCAACGTGCTGTCGGCGCAGCGCGTCGTCGCCGCGATCCTTCCGCTGCTGCGTGACGCCGCGGCATCCGACGGTCACGCCGACACGCTGTTCGTCACCTCCACCGCGGCCCACAACGCCTACGCCGGCGGCGCCGGATACAACGCCGCGAAGGCCGGCGAGGCGATGCTCGCGCATGCCCTGCGCCTCGAACTCAACGGCGAGCCCATCCGCGTCATCGAGATCGCGCCCGGCATGGTCTACACGCCCGAGTTCACGGTCAACCGGCTCGGCGGCAATCGGGCCGCGGCCGAACGCGTGTACGAGGGCGTGGCGGATCCGCTCACGGCCGACGACGTCGCCGATGTCATCGCGTACGCGCTCGATGCACCCGGTCACGTCAATCTCGACCTCGTCACGATGCGCCCCGTCGCCCAGTCGGCGCAGCACCTGCTCGCGCGCGGCACCCTCACGGTGCGCGGCGGCCGCGAGGACTGAGCACCGCGGTGGCGACGACCCTGCCCGAGCTCGCGGCCGCCGGTCTGATGGATCCCGGGTGGGCCGACGCGCTCGCGCCGGTCGCCGACGACATCGCGGCGCTCGGTGAGCGGCTGCGGGGCGAGGTCGCGGCGGGGCGCGGCTACCTGCCGGCGGGGGAGCGCGTGCTGCGGGCGTTCCAGCGTCCCCTCGCCGATGTGCGCGTGCTCATCGTCGGGCAGGATCCCTATCCCACGCCCGGCCACCCCATCGGGCTCTCGTTCGCCGTCGAGAGCGGCGTGCGTCCGCTGCCGCGCAGCCTGACCAACATCTACCGCGAGCTCGAGACCGACTTGGGCCTGCCGCCCGCGCCGCACGGCGATCTGTCCGCGTGGAGCGATCAGGGGGTCATGCTGCTCAACCGCGTGCTCACCGTCGCGCCCGGACAACCCGCGTCGCACCGCGGCTGGGGCTGGGAGCGTGTCACCGAGCACGCGATCCGCACGCTCGTCGCCCGCGACACGCCGCTCGTGGCGATCCTCTGGGGGAGGGATGCCGCGGGCCTGCGCCCGCTCCTCGGTGCGACGCCCGTCGTCGAATCGCCGCACCCGTCACCCCTTTCGGCGAGCCGCGGCTTCTTCGGGTCGCGCCCCTTCTCGCGGGCCAACGCACTCCTCGCGGAGCGGGGTGCCGAGCCCGTCGACTGGCGCGTGTCCGCTCCGCCCGGCACGGCCGGCTGACGCGCTCGTTCTCTCCCGGCGCGCTGTCGTCCGCGACACGCTCGTTCTCTCCGGTGCGCGGACCGGCCGGCGGCTCACGACCCCCAGGCCCGGACGGCGTCGACGAGCGCGCGCCACGCGCCCGTGAGCTCGGCGTCGGCGAGCTCGGCGTCATGCTCGCGGTCGTCGTCGCAGCGGGCGTGGATGCGCCAGACGAAGCGATCCGCCCCGCGCGGCGGATCGCACGGGTCGGCCACGGCGTCCCACGGGCACTGCTCGATGAGCTCGATGAGCACGGGCGCCTCGTCGGGGCCGGGCTCGGCGCGCCACGCGCGGCGCATACCCGCGACCCCGCCCGTGCGGGTGACCACGACGACGGGCACCGGGTCAGGCTGCGTGCGTTGCATCCACATCGACGCCGACGCCCGCCCAGCCGGCGCGGACGGCGGCGACCTCCTCTGACTCCTCACCGTACTCCGCCGCCGAGGCCCGCACCGTCGCGTCGGCGAACGCGACGAAGTCGGCATCGGGGGCGAGCGTGCCCGACGTCAGCGCGCGGTACCAGATGCGGCCGGCGCGCTCCCACGCCCGCCCGCCGAGCGCCGTCGCGACGAGATAGAACGCGTGGTTGGGGATGCCGGAGTTGATGTGCACCCCGCCGTTGTCGTCGGGCGTCACGATGAAGTCGCGCATGTGCGCCGGCTGCGGGTCACGGCCGAGGACGTCGTCGTCATAGGCGGTTCCCGGTGCCGCGAGCGAGCGCAGCGCGTGGCCTTCGACGGCATCGGTGAAGATACCCTCGCCGACCAGCCATGTCGCGTCGTCGGCGGTCTGGCCCAGATGGTGCTGCTCGGCGAGGACACCCAGCACGTCGGCGACCGACTCGTTCAGCGCGCCGGACTGGTCGCGGTACTCGAGTCCGCCCGAGGACTCGACGATGCCGTGCGCGAGCTCGTGCGCGATGACCGTCAGCGACCGGGTGAATCCCGTGAACACCTCGCCGTCGCCGTCGCCGAACACCATGCGTTCGCCGTTCCAGAACGCGTTGTCGTAATCGCTGCCGTAGTGCACCGTCGCCAGCAGCTCACCCCCGAGCCCGTCGAGACCGTTGCGGGCGAAGGCATCCCACAAGAAGTCGAACGTGATGCCGAGGCCGTCGAACGCCTCGTCGACGGCGGCGTCGCCCGACGCGGGGTCGTCTTCGCCGCGCACGTGCACCCCCGGCAGCGTCTCGCGGTTCTGCGCGTCTGAGATCGTGCGGTCGGGACCGGGCGCCGTCTCGACCACGAGCGAGCCGTCTTCGTCGATCGAGAGCTGAAGCCGAGTGCGCTGCGGGCGGTAGTCGCGCGACGCGAGGAGCGTCGCCCGGGCGGCCGCGGCCGCCCGGGCCCACTGCGGCTCCTGCACCGCGGCGATGCGGGCGAGCAGGTACGGAGGGACGATCGCTGTCATGCTGCGAGAGTAGCCCCGGCGCCGGACATCGCGGCAGGTCAGGTGTCGGGGTCGATGACGGGGATCGAGGCGAGGAGTCGCCGCGTGTACGACACCTGCGGCTGCAGCAGCACCTTCTCGGTGGGGCCCTCTTCGACGATGCTGCCGTCCTTCATGACGATGACCTCGTCGCAGAGGTTCTGCACGACGCCGATATCGTGCGAGACGAGCACGAGGGTGAGGCCGTCGCGCTCGCGCATCTCGGCGATGAGGGCGAGGATCTGCGCGCGCACCGTGACATCGAGCGCCGACAGCGGCTCGTCGCCGATCAGCAGCCGCGGCCGATGCACGATGGCGCGCGCCAGGGCGATGCGCTGGCGTTGACCGCCGGAGAACTCGTGCGGGAACCGCGCGGCCATGTCGGCCTCGAGGCCGACCTGCGAGAGCACCTCCCGCACGCGGGAGCGGCGATCGCCGTCGATGCCCAGCGCCCACAGCGGCTCGCCGATGATCCGGCCGATGCTCATGCGCGGATCCAGCGACGCGTACGGATCCTGGAAGACGATCCCCGTCTCGCGGCGCAGCCAGTGCAGCGCACGAGCCGGCGCCCTCGCATCGACGCGGCGGCCGTCGAACTCGACCGTCCCCGCCGTGGGGGTGTCGAGAGCGAGCAGCAGCCGCACGAGCGTCGACTTGCCCGATCCCGATTCGCCGATGATCCCCAGCGCGGAGCCTTCGCGCACATCGACGTCGGCGTCGTCGAGAGCCGTCGTGAAGGTGCGCTTCTCGAACAGGGTCCGCTTCGGCACCGCGTGTCGGCGCGTGAGCCCGCGCCCGCGCAGCAGCACGTCGGATCCGGCGCTCATCGGTCGACCCCGGGTCGCCACAGCGTCGCCGTCGCATCGCGCAGGAGCCCCTCCGTCACGACGGATGCCGGTGCCGTGAGCAGCTGCGCCACGGGGGCGTCCTCGACGACGCGGCCGTGCTCGAGGACGATGCCGTGCGTCGCGATCCGCGACAGCACCGCGAGGTCGTGCGTGATGAAGACGAGCGACATGCCGTCGTCCTTCACGAGGGAGTGCAGCAGCTCGAGGATCTCGGACTGGATCGTCACGTCGAGGGCCGTCGTCGGCTCATCGGCGATGAGCAGGCGCGGGCGGCATGCGAGCGCCATCGCGATGGCGACCCGCTGACGCTGCCCGCCCGAGAGCTGGTGCGGGTAGCGCGAGACGATGCGGGCGGGATCGGGCAGCGCGACGCGCGCCGCCTCGACGACCGCGCGAGCGGCGGCATCCTTCTTCGATGCGCGCTCGTGGATCCGCACGGACTCGGCGATCTGCCTGCCGACCGTGCGGATCGGATTGAGCGCCGTGCGCGGCTCTTGGAAGACGATCCCGATCTCATCGCCGCGGATCTCGGCGAGCTCACGGTCGCTCAGGCCGAGCAGCTCGCGCCCGTTCCAGCGGATCGACCCGGTCGCACTCGCCTCGTCGGGGAGGAGGCCCAGGATCGCCAGTGCCGTGAGCGACTTGCCCGACCCGGACTCGCCGATGAGGCCGAGGCGGGCTCCGTCGGGCACCGCGAACGATGCGCCGTCGACGACGCGTCGCCCGGCGATCTCGATCACGAGATCGGTCACTTCGAGGCTCACGCGACCACCTCCGGCACGGGGATGCGGGCGGCGCGTCGCGCGGCGCCGCGGCTGAGGGTCGGGTCGGTCGCCTCGCGCAGGCCGTCGCCGAGCAGATTGAGCCCGAGGACGGTCAGGGTGATCGCGAGTCCCGGCCAGACCACCGAGAGCGGATGCACCGTGATGTAGGCCTGCAGATCGCGCAGCAGGACGCCCCACGACGGCTCGGTGACGGGCGCGCCGAAGCCGAGGTACGACAGCCCCGCCTCGGCGAGGATCGCGACGGCCATGCCCCACGACAGCTGCACGATGAAGACGGGTGCGACGTTGGGGAGCAGGTGCCGGAACAGGTTCTGGGCGGGGTTCAGGCCCGACGCACGCCCCGCGAGCACGAAGTCGCTGTGCAGGACGCGACGGAGCTCGGGCCGGGTCACCCGCGCGATGTTGACCCCGAATCCGATCCCGACCGCCCAGATGACGACCCACAGGCCTCCGCCCCACACGGCCGAGATCATCATGGCGATGATGAGCACGGGGAAGGCGATCAGGATGTCGACGAAGACGGCGACCGATTCGCGCACCCACCGTGCCGTGAGCGCGCCGAGCGCAGCGAGCGAGACGCCGATGACGGTCGCGATGATGCCCGCCCCGACGGCGACGAAGATCGCCGTGCGCGAGCCCGCCATGATGAGGCTCAGGATGTCGCGCCCCGATCCGTCGGTGCCGAGCAGGTGCGGCCAGCCCGGCCCCGCCCAGCGGTTCGAGATGGCGACCTGCTGCGGATCGAACGGCGTCCACACTCCCGCGACGAGGGCCGTGAGGGCGATCGCGGCCACGACGATGAGGCCGAACCGCCCCGTCGTCAGGCGCCACAGCCGGCCGAGCCATGCCCAGCGGCCCGGTGCGGCATCCGTTCGTGTCACGATGCCTCCCGCTGGCGGGGGTCGATCGCGCGGTGCGCGAGGTCGACGAGGAATCCGACGATGAGCACGAAGCCGGTGAGCACGAGCAGCTCGCCCTGCACCTTGGGCAGATCACGCGCGCCGACGTCGGCCACGAGCATGCGACCGACTCCGGGCAGGGTGAACAGCTGCTCGATCACGACGGCGCCGACGATGATGCCCGCGACCTGCAGACCGAGCACCGTGATGACCGACAGGCCGACGACCGGAAGCCCGTGCCGGATGAGCGCGGCGTTGCGGGTGAGCCCTTTCGCGGCGGCGGTGCGCACGAAGTCCTGCCCGACGGCCTGCAGCGTCGCGCTGCGCACGAACCGCAGCAGCATGGCTCCCTCGACGATGCCGATCGTGAGCGCGGGCAGCAGGAGCGACCGCAACGCCGCCCCCGGCTCGTTCCACCCCGCCCGGGGGAACCCCTGCGCGGGAAGCCACCCGAGCCAGACGGCGAAGACGACGACGAGCATCATGCCGGCCCACACGACGGGCACGGCGGCGAGCAGCTGTGCGCCGACGTTCAGTGCCGTGCCGTCGGCGCGGCCACGGCGCATCGCCGACAGCACACCGAACGGCACGCTGATGAGCAGCGCGATGACCATCGACATGATGCCCAGGGGCACCGTCACCTGGGACTTCTCGACGAGTTCGTCGACGACGCCCGACCCCGTCAGCAGCGACGTGCCGAGGTCACCGCGGAAGATGCCGCCGATCCAGTCTGCGTACTGCGCCGTGAGGGGCCGATCCAGGCCCAGCTGCGCGCGGATCGCGTCGACCTGCGCGGGGGAGCTGCCCACCCCGGCGATGAGCTGCGCGACGTCACCCGGAAGCACGCGCAGCGTCAGGAAGATCAGGACGCTGGCGACGAACAGCCCGACGATGAGCAGGGCCGACCGCGTCAGCGCGTACCGGATCACCCGTCGCTCTTGGTCAGCTCTGCCAGGTTGAGGCGCTCGTTCACGTTGATCGAGGGCATACTCGCGATGTTAGTGCCCACGGCGACGACGGAGGCGCCGCTGAACAGCCAATCGGCGGCCGCGTCTTCCGACACGAGGCGACCGGCCTCGGCCAGCAGTCGTGAGGCCTCGGCTTCGTCGACCGCCGCGAGGGACTGGGCGAACAGCTCCTGCACCTCGGGGTTGTCGTAGGTGAAGTAGTAGTCGGGATCGGCCCAGTTCTCGAAGTCGCGTGCTTCGGTGTGCAGCACGAAGCTGAGCTCGTAATCCTTGTTCGTGTACACATCGGTCAGCCACGTCGGGAAGTCCACCGACTCGACTTCGAGCGTGATGCCCACTTCGTGCAGGTTCGACACGAGGATCTGCGGGATCGTCGTGGCGTAGAAGTTCGGGATCGTCAGGGTGAGGTCGATGTCCTCGGCTCCGGCCTCGGCGAGCAGCTCGCGCGCGGCAGCGGGGTCGTGGGGGGCGACGTCGGCGAGGTCCTCCCAGCCGGGGTCGAGCTCGGGGATCGGGCCGTAGAGCGTCGAGCCCGACGCGAGGGCTTCGACGAAGGCGTCGTGGTCGATCGCCTGTCGGATCGCCTGGCGCACGCGCTCGTCGGCGAGCGGGCCGGACGTCTGGTTCATCGCGAGCGTGCCCTTGTCGGTGGACTGCCCGAGCACGACGGTGAAGTCGCCGCCGGCCTCGATCTGCTCGGCCAGGTTGGCGTCGAAGCCCGTCACGACGTCGATCTCGTTCGCGAGGGCGGCGTTGAGGGCCGCCTGGTTGTCGGGGATGTAGTCGAAGACGACCTCCGCGACGCCCGCGGCATCGCCCCAGTACTCGGGGTTGCGGTCGAACGTGATGCTGTCGCCCTGGCGCCACGTGCCGAAGGTGAACGGTCCCGTGCCGTTGGCCGACGTCTTGTAGTCGACGGTGTCGTCCTGCTTGAGGATGACGCCCGCACGGCCCGTGAGGTTCCACAGCAGGCTGGAGTCGGGCTCCTCGAGGCTGAGCGTGACCTCTTGGCCGTCGGCCGTGATCGAGGTCACGTTGGCGAGGCGCCCGGAGTCCCGCCATGCGGGGGTGGCCTTGCGGGTCTCCAGCGACCACACGACATCTTGCGCCGTGAGTTCCTGACCGTCGTGGAAGAGGACCCCCTCGCGCACCGTGAAGGTGTACTCGAGCCCGTCGGGCGAGACGGCCCAGTCCTCGGCGAGGGCGGGCACGATGTCCTGCTCGGGTGTGCGCGCGACGAGCCCCTGGTAGATGTTGTCCATCAGGATCTGGTCCAGCGCCGCTCCCGCGGTCTCGCGGATGTCGAGGTTGCCCGGTTCGAGCACGAGCCGGATCGCGACCGATGCGTCGGCGTCGGGGGAGCCCGTCGACGTCGGCGCCGGGTCTGGGCTCGCGCACGAGCTGAGGAGCAGCGCTCCCGTGACGACGAGGCCGGCGGCGAAGGCTGTGCGGCGGTGCATGCGAGTCCTTTCGGAGGGGCATCCGATGCTGTTCGGATGCCGGCCTCGAGGTGGGTGATCGGCAGGTTCGACCAGTGCGGAGACAAGCCTAGAGTTCCCCGGGCCCGCCAGAACAATCCGTGACGCGCGGGGCGGGCTGATCCGGGCGCGGGAGGGGAGCCGTCTGCGGCGGGCCGTGAGTACGCTGGCAGCATGACTCCTGAGCCGCGGGTGCACCTGTCCCGATCCGCCCGTGAGGCCTACGCCGCGCTCGACGGGCTGGCCAAGACCGTCGGCGGGATCGCCGCCGAAGCGGGTCTGGACGCCCGCATCAAAGAGATCGTGCAGATCCACGCGTCGCAGCTGAACGGCTGCGCCTACTGCGTGCGCGTGCACGTGGACCGCGCCGTCGCGGCGGGCGTCGACGCCGACGTCATCGCCCAGATCGCGGCATGGCGCGACTCAGGTGTCTTCAGCGAGCGCGAGCGCGCCGGCCTCGAACTGGCCGAGGCCTTCACCTTCATCCACGAGGACGGCATCCCCGACGACGTCTACGACCGGGTGGGGAGCATCCTCAGCGAGAAGGAGTACGTCGCCCTGAGCTGGCTGCTCGTGACGATCAACGCGTTCAATCGCATCACGATCGCCGGCCGGTATCCCGTGCCGCCGCGCGGCGCCGAACAGACGTGACGGGCATGGACCGTCGGGCCGACGAGGACGCCGTCCTGGTCTCGGGGGCGACGAACTTCCGCGACGTCGGCGGTCTGCCCGCCGGCGGCGCACAGACGCGATCGGGCGTGCTCTTCCGCTCGGGCAATCTCGCGCGCGTCGACGATTCCGGACGGGCCTCGCTGGGGACCCTCGGCATCCGCCGCGTCATCGACCTGCGCGACGAGGACGAGGTGTCCTCGGCGCCGAGCCTCATCGACGGGCTCGGGATCGAAGTGCAGCGCGTGCCGCTGTTCCTCGGCTCGGTCGCGTCGTTCTTCGAGCAGGACCTGAGCCTCGCCGACATGTACCGCCTGCTGCTCGAGGACTCGTCGGAGGGTGTCGTCGATGTCGTCCGCGGCATCGTCACCGACCAGCCCGTGCTCGTGCACTGCACGGTCGGCAAGGATCGCACGGGAGTCACAGTCGCCCTCACGCTCGCCGCCGCAGGCGTCGACGCCGACGCCGTCGTGGCGGACTACGCACGCTCCGAGACGCTCCTGCCCGAGCGGCGCAACCGACAGGTGCTCGCCTGGCTGCGTGCGCAGCATCCCGAAGCGGTGCACCTCGAAGAGCTCGCGACCCGTTCGCCCGCGCACGTCATGCACGATGCTCTCGCGCGCGTCGACGAGGTCTACGGATCACCCGGCGAATACCTGCGCGCGCACGGCCTGGGCGATGACGAGATCGTCGAACTGCGTCGCATCCTCGTCGGGTGAGAATCTTCCCCATGTCAGGTTAGGCATGCCTACATTCGGGTATAGTCGAAGCATCATGAGCACCCCGGGGAACGAGACTGCGCACAGCGCGTCGGCATGCCGTGCATCGCGGCATACGCGTGTGCAGCACCTCATCACGGCCGACGAGACCTCGCTCACCGAGCTCGAGACTCTGCTCGCGACGCTCCCGCTGTGTTCGACGGGTCGCGTCTTCATCGAGATTCCGGATGCCACGTGGCAGGCCGACATCGTCGTCCCCGCGCGCATGACGCTGACCTGGCTCGACCGCGCCCGCCGTTCGGGGGATCCGGGCACGGGGCGCGGGTGCGCGGCAGGCCAGGCCCTCGCGCGTGCCGTCACGGCGTGGGCCGACGAGATGCTCTGCGGCGCCGACGATGAGACCCGCATCCACCTGCTCGGCGGCTATCTCGGCACGGCCGACATCGTCGACCACCTCACGACGCGCAACGGCATCGCTGCGGCGGCCATCCACACGCCCGCGAAGTACGGGCTGGCCCCCGCGGGCGGCTCGCGGTAGCGCACGCCTCATCGCGTCGTGCGCACGTCTCGATGCGCGCCTGCGACGCTGCGCGCGACGTAGTTGCCGTCTTCGAGCCCGGCCTCGATCTCGAACCGGTTGCGCAGCGGATCGCGCCCGGCCAGCGCATAGAGCACCGGCATCAGGAAGCCGTACCGCTGCCACTGCCGCTTGTGCACGGTCTCGTGCCGCAGCACGTGCTCGCTGATCCGCCCGTCGCCGGTCAGGAAGCAACCGCCGACGCACACGCCGCCGCGCGGGAAGGCCCAGGCCGGCAGGCCGCGGAACACCCACAGACCGGCGCGCCTCTCGATGCGCCCCGTGCTCCACAGCGTGCCCCAGATCCAGCCGACGGTCGTGCCGTACAGGTAGCCGAGGCGGCTGATGGGGGAGTCGAGCAGGATGCGGGGGATCAGCCGGTCGATCGTGCGACCGCGTGCGACCGCGCGCTCGGCGGCGCGCTCCCAGCCCGCGGGAGGCGTCGCGATCGGCGTCACGCGAGCGCACCGATGACGCGCAGCAGCGCGCCGAGGTCGTCGTCGGCGGTCTCCGCCGACGCGGGCGAGTAACCCGCGAGCGAGGACCCCGCGAGGGGCAGCACGGCGCGCACGGCGCCGATCGCGGCCGTGAGCTCGGCGACGGTGACTCCGAACGGCTCGGGATGCGCGTTGCCGGTCAGCTCCGCGGGGTCGAGCACGTCGACATCGACGTGCACGAACACGGCATCGGCGCCGGTGGCGCGCACCGCATCGGCGAGAGCCTCGGGGTCGCGCAGGGCATCGACCGGCAGCATCCGCACGTCGAGGTCGTCGATCGCCCGCACCTCGGCCTCGTCGAACGAACGCGCGCCGGCGAGCACGATGCGCTCGGGCGGGACGATGCCCGGGGTCAGGCCCAGGCTCTGCTCGCCGTCGCCCGCGATGGAGCGCAGCACCATGCCCGAGTAGGCGCCCGAGGGCGACGAGTCGGGCGTGTTGAAATCGGCGTGCGCGTCGAACCAGACGACAGCGAGCTTCGCCGTGCGCGTGGCGGCATGGGCGATCGCGGCGGCCGCGACACCGCAATCGCCGCCCACCAGCAGCACGGGCTCGGTGTGCGGTTCGAGGGCGGCGGCGACCTGCTCGCGCACGCGGCGCAGCGAACTCAGGCGTCGCACGCCCGTGTCGAGCGACTCTCCCGCCTCGGCGGGCACCTCGACGACGGTCGTCGCCGATCGCGGCAGGTCACCGGCGATCGCCTGTGCACCGTCGATCAGCTGCATCGCGCGTGAGGACGGGCTGCCCTGCCATTGCGGAACCACGATGTAACGGGTCATCCGTCCATCATCCTCCACCCTGGCGGCACATCCGGATGGTCGTCGTGCAGCGGCGGCCGGCCGCGCGCAGAAAACCCGCACTCGCGCACGCGAAGTGCG
>NZ_JBHJZS010000049.1:0-16299 GCF_042271185.1 Microbacterium sp. NPDC055910 | reverse complement strand
GCCGAGACCGTGGGTTAACCCCGCTGTCTCGGCCTCCCGTTGCAGTCTCGCCGGTCCGTGCGCGTGACCCGCGGGTCGGCCGGCGGGCGGCGCGTCAACGGTTGTCGTAGACGCGCTGGTACTTGCCCTCGCTGCGCGGCAACGCGCCGGGCTCTTCGAGCCGGACGGCGACGCTCGACCCGATGTGGATCTTGATGCGCTCCGCGAGAACTTCCGCCGCCGCTTCGCAGACGGCCCGCTCCAGGTGCGGCGATCGCTCGATGCGCACCGTCATGGCATCGAGTCGCCCTTCCCTGGTCAGTTCGATGATGAAGTGCGGCGTGAGCGTCTCGATGCCGAGCACGAGTTCCTCGATCTGCGTCGGGAAGATGTTGACGCCGCGCAGGATGATCATGTCGTCGTTGCGCCCGGTGATCTTCTCCATCCGGCGCATTCCGGGCCGGGCCGTCCCGGGAAGCAGGCGCGTCAGGTCGCGCGTGCGGTAGCGCAGCACGGGGAAGGCCTCTTTCGTGAGCGACGTGAAGACGAGCTCGCCCCGTTCGCCGTCGGCGAGCGGCGCACCCTCCGGGTCGATGATCTCGGGGATGAAGTGGTCCTCCCACAGGTGTGGGCCGTCCTTCGTCTCGACGCATTCGTTGCCGACACCCGGTCCCATGACCTCGCTGAGTCCGTAGATGTCGACCGCGTCGAGGTCGAGGCGGCGTTCGAGCTCGACACGCATCTCGTTCGTCCACGGCTCGGCGCCGAGGATCGCCACGCGCAGGCTCGTCGCGCGCGGATCGATGCCCGCCGCCTCCATCGCGTCGGCGATCGTGAGCAGATAGCTCGGTGTGCACATGATCGCGTCGGGCTCGAAGTCGCGGATGAGCTGCACCTGACGCGCCGTCTGACCGCCCGACATCGGGATGACCGTCGCCCCGAGCCGCTCGATGCCGGCATGCGCACCGAGCCCGCCCGTGAACAGGCCGTACCCGTACGCGTTGTGCACCTTCATCCCGGCCCGCACACCGCTCGCCCGCAGCGAGCGCGCGACGAGGGTCGCCCAGTGGTCGAGGTCGCGCTGCGTGTATCCGACGACCGTCGGCCGCCCCGTCGTTCCCGATGATGCATGGATGCGGCGCACCTCGGCCATCGGAACGGCGAACATGCCGAAGGGGTAGGTCTCCCGCAGATCCTCCTTCGTCGTGAAGGGCAGGCGCGCGAGGTCGTCGAGCGACCGGATGTCGTCGGGGCTCACCCCCACTCCGTCGAGCTTGCGGGTGTAGAGGGGGACGTTCGCGTAGGCGTGGCGCACGGTCTCCTGCAGCCGTGCGAGCTGCAGCTCCTGGATCTCCTCCCGTGACATCCGCTCCTCGGGGTCGAGGGCGTCGGTCTCGGGATGCATCGTTGTCGTCGTCGACATCGGGTTCCGTTTCTCAGAGGAAACCGGTGGACCCCGGTCATCCGCGGGGCCCACCGGTTCGAGGTCATCCGCCCAGCGGGTACTTGTCGATGATCCCGGCCAGCAGTTCGGCGGCGCGCGCGGCCGTGATGACCTCGTCGGCCGACACCTGGGTGACGACCTTCGACTCCGTGTCCTCGTAGACGTGCTCGCCGATCATGAGCTGATTCTCGTCGTACATCCACGCGAATGCGAGCGTTCGGCGCACGAGATACCAGCCGTCGGGGTCGTACTCCGAGCTCGCGGCCGACTCGTCGCCGGCCGAGGCGAACACGTTGTCGCCGAGCAGCTTGCCCGGCACGAACTGGCTGAACTCCGCTTCGCCCGCGAAGCCCCACTCGGCCACGGCCATCTTCTGCCGGCCGGTCCACATGACGAGCATGTCCATGTCGGCGAGCATCGCGTAGAAGTCGCGCACCTGCTGCATCCCGTCCAGGATGACGCCCGCACCGCCTTCGAAGATGCGGTACTTCGGGTGGCGGACGGTCATGTTCTCGGCGAGCAGCTCGTCGTAGCGGCCGGAGACCTCCAGCATCCCGTGACGGCGGTAGTTGATGAGGATGCGGCGGCGGGCGGGGTTCGTCTCGGTCTCGATGAGCGCGTCGATGTCATCCATCTGGTGTGCGAATTCGAATTCGTACGAGGTGCGCGGTTCGGCGGCGGGTGGGGTGGTGATCGTCATTGCGTTTCCTTTCGGGTGGGTGGTGAAGTTCAGCCCAGGTGTGCGCTGAGGTCGGGATAGCCGCCGATCTCGTAGCCGCCGTCGACCGTCAGGGTCGCACCGGTGACATAGCTCGCGGCATCGCTCGCGAGGAAGACGGCGGGCTCGGCGAGCTCGCGCGGCTGGGCGGGTCGCTTGAGGATTGCGTTCGCATCGAACTCGGTCATGATGCCCTCGTTCTGGGTGATGAACGCCGCCATCGGCGTATCGACGAGGCCAGGAAGGATCGTGTTGACTCGGATGCCGTAACGTCCCAGTTCGAGCGCCGCGTTGCGCCCGAACATCTCGACCCCCGACTTCGCGGCGGCATAGGCGCTGCCGCCCCAGATCGGCAGGTGCGCGTTGACAGACGAGATGTTGACGATGGCCCCGCCGCGCTCCGCCCTGATCATGCTGCGCGCGGCGAACTTCGTGCACAGGAACGTGCCGCGCAGGACGACGTCGACGGTCATGTCCCATTCGGGCTCGGCGAGGTCGACGATCGCTGCCGCGCGGATCGTGCCGGCGACGTTGAAGAGGCTGTCGATCTCGCCGAAGGCGGCTTCGGCCCGCTCGATCGCCGCCTCGCTGTCGGCCGCCGAGGCGACGCTGCCAGTGAACGGCACGAAGGAGTCGCCGTGGGCGGCGGCCGCCGCGTCGAGCCCGGCCGCATCGGTGTCGAAGCCGAGTACGCGGCCGCCGCGCTCGATGACGAGGTCGGCGATCGCGCGGCCGATTCCCGAGGCGGCGCCGGTGACGACAGCCGCTGCAGGCCTCGTGGTGGACGAAATCATCTGATCCCTTTCGCTGGACGAAGCGACGAGGGAGATCCCGGCATCGTCGCCGTGAATCCGACCTTTTCAGAGGTGCGCCGAGCTGTACATTGGTGAGTCCGACCCCGGATTAAGCCCGACCTTCATGCCGTGGGTCCGGAAGGCTGCAATGACGGAGTTCTTGAATCTCAACCTCGTGCACTCTCTCTCCGTGCTGATGGAGGAGGGGACGTTCACGCGCGCCGCGGAACGCCTGCACATCACGCCGCCCGCGATGACTCAGCAGATCCAGCGACTGGAGAGCGCCGTCGGTCTCGTACTCGTCGAGCGCGGCACGAAGCCCGTGCGGCTCACGGCGGCGGGGGAGCGGTTCATGGAGCATGCCTCCGTCTCGCTCACCCATGCTCGCCTCGCGATGGGCGAGACGGTGGATCCCGAGCTGCGCATCGGCTTCATCAACGGCTACCCCGCAGGGCCCGACGCGGGGTTCCTCGGGACGTATCGCCGGGCACGCCCGGACATCCGCATCCGCCTCCTGCAGGTCGGGTGGGGCGAGCAGGTGAGTCGCCTCGTCGCGGGCGATCTCGATGCCTCACTCGCCCGTCCGCCGTATGCCGGCACGGACGGGCTCGACATGATCCCCGTGCACGTCGAGCCGCGCGTCGTGGGGGTTCCCGTCGATTCGCCGCTGGCGCACCTCGCCCAGGTCACCCTCGCCGATCTCGACGGCTATTCCCTTCTCGGCGCCTCCGGCGCGGCGCGCGAGTGGACGCGGTTCTGGGTCGTCGATCCTCGGCCGAGCGGCGTGCCGGTGCGCTACGGCGCCTGGGTCGAGACGATGGAGGAAGCACTCAACCAGGTCGCTTTCGAGGGGCACCTGCTGATGACCGCCGCGTCCGTGGCGACTCGCCTGCAGCATCCGGGGGTCGTGTACCGTCCCATCGTCGACGCGGGCGAGTGCCACGTGTACCTCTGCACGCGCCGCACCGACACCCGCTCGGCCATCCGCGATCTGCGCCGCGCCGCGGCATCCGCCTCACTCTCCCTCTGACCGCGAGACTGCAACGGGAGGTCGAAAGAGCGGGCGAACCCCACGGTCTCGGCGTGCCGTTGCAGTCTCGCGGTCATGGCCGCGCGGGGGTCATGACCGTGCGGCGTCAAGTTCACGCGGGGGTCAGGAGTCGGCGCGGGTCAGGAGTCGGCGCGGGGGTCAGGAGTTCACGCGGATGATCTCCTGCTGGTACGGGGCGACGACGGCGCCCGAGATGCGCACGTCCAGCAGCAGGTGGGGGCGGGTCGCGGGGTCCTCGGCGGTCCACGAGGCGAGGCGGTCGAGATCCGCGAGTTCGCGCACCACGACGCCCTCGGCGCCGACGGCGCGGGCCAGACCGGCGAAGTCGACGTCGGGGATCATCATGGGACCCGTCGCGACCCCCTTGAGGCCGTACAGATTCACCTCGGCGCCGTACGCGGCGTCGTTCCACACGACCGTGAGGCCGCGCCCGCCCGCGACGCGCACGGCCGACTCGAGGTCGGCGAGTGCCATGAGCCCGCCTCCGTCGCCCGTCGTGAGCACGACGGTCGCCTCGGGCCGGGCCAGCGCCGCCCCCGGAACCGAGGGGAAGCCGAGGCCGATCGACTGGTACGCCGTGCCGACCATCATCATCCGGTCGGGTGAGGCGACGGGCCAGTACATGTTCGCCCACCCGATGAAGTGCCCGCCGTCCGAGACGACGACCCGATCCTCGGGCAGCAGCTCGCCGATACGGGCCGCGACGCTGCGCGGGTCGAGGCGGCCGTCCGCCGCGACGCCGTCGCCGGGCTCCTGCGTGCGCAGCCGGGCGATGTCGACCGATTCGCGCCACCCCGACGACGTCGCAGCGAGCGCGGCGAGCTCGGTGTTGAGCGCCTCGGCGACGACGCGGGCGTCTCCTCGGATGTATCCGCCGACGTGCGGATGCGTCGCGGTGGGCGCGACGTCGACCTGCACGACGCGCGTGGCGGGTGAGAAGAGCTCGCCGAAGCGCATCGTGAACTGATTGAGGGATGCACCGAACACGACGGCGACGTCGGCATCGCGGATGAGCTCCATGGCCCCCTCGGCGCCGAAGCCGCCCGTCACGCCGAGGTCGAACTCCGTGGCGGGGAACACTCCGCGTCCGAGCGCCGTGCCGGCCGTGATCGCTCCCGTGGCCTCGGCGAGCGCGCCGAGGGCGTCGCCCGCTCCCGAGACCCACGCCCCGCGCCCGGCGAGCAGGAACGGTCGGCGCGCAGCGGCGAGAGCGCGCGCGAGCTCGATGACGCTCTCGCGCGCGAAAGGGCTCGGCTGCAGGGGCTCGGGCAGGCGCGGATCGAGGGTGTCGGGCACAGGCCCCGCGTCGAGAGTCGCGACGTCGTAGGGGATCGCGAGCACGGTCGGCACGCGATAGGTGAGGGCGTGCTCGATCGCGATGACGGTCGTGGCGGCGGCATCCGCTCTGCCGACCGTGTACGTGCGCGCGCCGACCGCCGAGGCGAGGGCGATCTGGTCGACGTCCCACGGGCGCGGGCCCGACGTCGGCTCGTCGCCGACCACGAGCACGAGCGGCACGTGGGCCTGCACGGCTTCGGCGAGCGCCGTCAGCGTGTTGGTGAAGCCGGCGCCGTACGTCGCGGTCGCGGCGGCGAGGCGACCGGACGCGCGGTGGAATGCATCCGCGGCGACGACCGCACCCGCTTCGTGGCGGACGGCCGTATATCCGGCGGGGGTGTCGCACACGAGGGCGTCGAGGAACCAGGCGTTTCCATTGCCCATGACACCGAAGACGTGATCGATGTGGCGGGCGAGGGTCACGGCGACATGGGCGGAGACGGTGGGCATGAGAACTCCCGAGAGCAGGGACGACGGATCGAGGCCGTATGTGTCTCGCGCGCCCAGACCCTGCCGGGACGGCTGCGTGCTCATTTTTCGAGCACCGGGCGGCTGCGACGCCGCCGGACGGTTCGAGTATAGGTCGCTCCCGCCGGCTCCCTCCGCCCGCTCGACGCACCCTTCGCCCGCGCGACGCACCCTTCGACCGCGCGACGCACCCTTCGACCGCGCGACGCACCCTTCGACCGCGAGACTGCAACGGCTTGCCGAGACTGCGGGGTCACCCCGCTGTTTCGGCGCCCCGTTGCAGTCTCGCGGCCAATGGCGCGGTCATCGCGGCAGTCGCGCGGGCAGGGTGCGGTCATGGCGGCAGTCGCGCGGGCACGGCGCGGGCATGATGGAGGGATGAAGACGACCCAGTTGCGCCGGTACTCCCTTGTCGACGGACAGTACGACGACTTCGTCGCGTGGTGGCAGGCGACGATGAAGGTCGTGCGCCCCGCGGCGGGGTTCACGATCGAGTTCGCCTACGGCATCCGCGAGACGAACGAGTTCATCTGGGCGGTCAGCGCCGAGGGCGACGAAGCGGCCTTCCTCGCACTCGAGACGGAGTACCGTGCCTCCGATGCCCGCGCGGCCGCCTTCGACGGCGTCCCCGACCGGCTCACCGGCATGGATGTGCGCTTCGTCGAGAGCTTCTGACGGATTCGCCCCGGCGGAGGGTCTCCTCCGGGTTCTGTACACGCAGGACATCGCCCTCACCCACCCGTCCGGGTGACAATAGGACAGCAAACCCCAGGATCGTATACGATTTGAGGATGCTGCGTGCTGCGGCATCCCGGACATGACGAGGGAGTCCCCGTGAGCGAGAACCGCGAGACCGAGCTGCTGGCATCCGTCGAGGACGGACTGTTCATCGGGGGAGAGTGGCGTGCGGCTGCGGACGGGCGCACGCTCGACGTGTTCGACCCCGCGACCGGCGACGTCGTCAAGACGATCGCGAGTGCGGGAGCCGCCGACGGCATGGCCGCGCTCGACGCAGCGGTCGATGCGTTCCCCGCCTGGGCGGCGACCCCGTCGCGGGAACGCGCCGAGATCCTGCGGCGCGCGTTCGACCTGCTGCAGGAGCGCAAGGAAGAGTTCGCGCTGCTCATGACGATCGAGATGGGCAAGCCGCTCGCCGAGGCCCGCGGAGAGGTCGCATACGGCGGTGAGTTCCTGCGCTGGTTCAGCGAGGAGACCGTGCGCGTGCAGGGCCGTTACGGGGCGAACCCCGAGGGCACGGGCCGCATGATCGTGTCGCAGCATCCCGTCGGCCCCTGCTACCTCATCACGCCGTGGAACTTCCCTCTCGCGATGGCGACGCGCAAGATCGCGCCCGCGCTCGCCGCCGGCTGCACCGTCGTCATCAAGCCCGCCGCGCTCACGCCGCTCACGACCCTCTACTTCGCGCAGCTGCTCGAAGACGCCGGCGTGCCCGCGGGAGTGGTCAACGTCATTGCGACGGCGTCGTCCGGGGCTGTCTCGGAACCCATCATCCGCGACCCGCGCTTGCGCAAGCTGTCGTTCACGGGATCGACCCCGGTCGGCCAGCGCCTGCTCGAGCAGGCGGCCGAAGGCGTGCTGCGCACGTCGATGGAGCTCGGCGGCAACGCCCCCTTCGTCGTGTTCGACGACGCCGACCTCGACAAGGCGGTCGAAGGAGCGCTCCTGGCGAAGTTCCGCAACATCGGCCAGGCCTGCACGGCCGCGAACCGCTTCATCGTGCACCGCTCGATCGCCGACGAGTTCGCCGCGCGGGTCACCGAGCGCGTGCAGGGCATGACGATCGGGCGCGGCACCGAGGAGGGCGTCCAGATCGGTCCGCTCATCGACGACAAGGCTGTCGCGAAGGCGGAAGAGCTCGTGACGGATGCCGTCGGCCGAGGAGCGACGCTGCGTACCGGCGGCGCGCGGATCGACGGCGACGGAACCTTCTACCAGCCGACCGTCATCAGCGACGTGCAGGCGGGCAGCGAGATCCTGCGTGAGGAGATCTTCGGACCTGTGCTCGCGATCATCCCGTTCGACACGGAGGACGACGCCGTGCGGCTCGCGAACGACACCGAATACGGACTCGTCTCGTACGTCTTCACCGAGAATCTCGCCCGCGGCCAGCGCATGATCGAGCGTCTGGAGACCGGCATGATGGGGCTCAACGTCGGTGTCGTGTCGAATGCCGCGGCGCCGTTCGGAGGCTGGAAGATGTCGGGCCTGGGGCGCGAGGGCGGTGCCGAGGGCATCCACGAGTACCTGCAGACGAAGTACACGCTGACGCCCAACCCGTTCTGACGTCGTGGCGTTGGTGGTCGGCTCGTTCTGATCCCGCGACGTTGACGGCGCGGAAAGAAGGGCAGATCTTGACGCGCCGCAACGGCTCGAGCCCCGGGATTCCTTCACGGCGGCCTCCTAGAATGGTCGCGGTCGACTCGACCGCCCACTTCCCCCAGACGCAGCGCCGCGGGGCGCCACAGCCCCGGCGCGCAGAGGAGCACGCATGCCCACGTACGACGAAGACCGCGCGGCCTGGGTCGCGCTCGAGCAGGTCGCCGAGCGGATGATCCCGCACATCGGCGCGCTCTACCGCGATCGAGGCGTCGTGACGTCTCTGCACGGACACCGTCTCATCAACCTGTCGGTCACCGGCATCATCGAGGCGCACGAGCGTGTCGAGCAGCTGGGCCACGCCGCCATCCCCCTCGACGAGACGCTGCGCGTGCTCGAGGGCCTGCGCGCGGTCGCGCCTGGCCCCGCGTCGCTCGACGTCGCGCGCCTCATCGTCGGACACGACGAATCGGGCGTCGACCTCGAGGAGTACCTGGCCGGTGAGCTCGCCGACGTGCTCGACGCCGATGCCTACCCGGCCGGCGGCACCGACGTCGTCCTGTACGGGTTCGGCCGTATCGGGCGCCTGCTCGCGCGCATCCTCGTCGCGCACCAGGGCGGCGGACGGGGCCTGCGCCTGCGCGCCGTCGTCGTGCGCAAGGGCGGCTCGAATGACCTCGTCAAGCGCGCGAGCCTGCTGCTGCGCGACTCCGTGCACGGGCCGTTCGACGGCACCGTCACGGTCGACGAAGACGCGCAGCAGATCATCGCGAACGGCACGCGCATCCAGGTCATCTACGCCGATGACCCCGCCGCGATCGACTACACCTCGTACGGCATCCGTGACGCGATCGTCGTCGACAACACCGGACGCTGGCGCGACGAAGAGGGCCTCTCGCAGCACCTGCGCTCGACCGGCGTCGCGCGCGTCCTGCTGACGGCACCGGGCAAGACCCCGATCAAGAACATCGTCTACGGCATCAACAACGACACGATGACCGCCGAGGACCGCATCCTGTCGGCCGCGTCGTGCACGACGAACGCGATCACCCCCGTCCTCAAGGCGATCGATGAGGCCTACGGCGTCGTGCGCGGACACGTCGAGACGGTGCACTCGTTCACGAACGACCAGAACCTCATCGACAACTTCCACAAGGGCGACCGCCGCGGACGCTCGGCCGTGCTCAACATGGTCATCACCGAGACCGGCGCAGCCAAGGCCGTCGCGAAGGCGCTGCCGCAGCTCGAGGGCAAGCTCACCGGCTCGGCGATCCGCGTGCCCACCCCCAACGTCTCGCTCGCCGTGCTCAACCTGACGCTCGAGCGCCCCACGAACAAGGACGAGGTCAACGACTACCTGCGCCGCGCGTCGCTGCACTCCAAGCTGCGCCAGCAGATCGACTACGTCGAGTCGCCCGAGGTCGTGTCGACCGACTTCGTCGGGTCGCACCGTGCGGGCATCGTCGACGGGCTCGCGACGATCGCCGACGAGACGAACCTCATCCTCTATGTCTGGTACGACAACGAGTTCGGCTACTCGACGCAGGTCGTGCGCGTCGTCGAGCAGATGGCCGGAACCCACCCCACGGTGCTCCCGCCCCGCGTCGAGGTCACCGTCGAGAGCTGAGCGCGCCCGCGCATCCGAGCACCGTCGCACGCGCCGCGGCGCGGTGCCGGATGCCGCGGCTCAGGCGTGCCGATCGAGGAAGGCGTACACCTCGTTGTCGTCGACTCCGGGGAAGGCTCCGCGGGGGAGCGGCGAGAACATCTGCATGTGCACGCGCGCGCTCGGCCAGGCCTTGCCCGCCCACCGCTCGGCGACATCCGCCGGCGCGCGGCGGCAGCAGGACTCGCCCGGGCACGTCGACACACCACGCTTCTGGGTCTCACGCCCCCGGAACCAGCGCGCGTCGTCGAAGGGCACGCCGACCGTGATCGAGAACTCGCCGTCGGACGTCGAGCCGATCTGAGTCGAGCACCAGTAGGTGCCGGCGGGGGTGTCGGTGTACTGGTAGTGCTCGGTCGTGCGGTTCTGCTCCGAGAAGGCGGCGCGCGCCGAGAACTTGCGGCACGCGATCTGGCCGTCGACGGCGCCGGTGACGTCCATGGGCAGCGGCAGATCGTCGTTCTCGTAGACGCGCGAGATCGTGCCCACCCCGTCGACGCGCAGGAAATGCAGCTTGATGCCCAGATGGTGGGTCGCGAGGTTGGTGAGCCGCATCCCGGCCGCTTCGTGGGTCACACCGAACGCGTCGCGGAAGTCCTCGACGGCGAGGTTTCGGTCTTTCTTGGCCTGCTGCAGGAACGCGACCGATGCCGTTTCGGGCATGAGGCAGCAGGCCGCGTAGTAGTTGATCTCGAGTCGCTGCTGCAGGAAGTCGGCGTAGTCGGTGGGGCGCACGTGACCGAGCAGTCGATGCGCCATCGCCTGCAGCGCCATCGAGCGCAGGCCGTGCCCGCCGGGGATCGATGCGGGCGGCAGGTAGATGCGCCCGTTCTCGAGATCGGTGACCGAGCGCGCGGAGTGCGGCAGATCGTTGACGTAGATGAGCTCGAAACCGAGCCTTTCGGCCATGAGGCTGACCGTGCGGTGTGTCAGGGCGCCGGAGACGTGCCCCGCGGCCCGCAGCTGCTTCTCGGCGAGCTTCTCGATGTCGGGCAGGTAGTTGTCGATCCGCCGCATCTTCAAGCGCAGTTCGGTGTTGGCGCGTCGGGCCTCTTCGGGTGTCGCGATCGCCTCGCTCTCACGACGCTGCAGTTCGCGGTGGAGGCCGAGGACCGATTCGATCGTCTCGTCGGCCATGCCCTTCGTCACTTTGACGGGGGCGACGCCGAGCTGGCGGAACACCGAACTGGACTGAGCGCGGTCGAGCTCGATCTCGAGGGCCGCACGCCGGTTGGGCGGCTCGTTCGAGAGCAGGTCGGCGACCTCGACCTGGGTCGCGGATGCGATGGCCTGCAGCACGGACAGCTTCGGCTCGCGTTTGCCGTTCTCGATGAGGCTGAGCTGGCTCCCGGCGATCCCGACGATCTCGCCCAGTTCGTCGAGCGTGAGTCCCTCGCTCACCCGCTGGTGGCGGATGCGATGACCGAGGGTGGACAGTTCGAGAGGGGAGGGCGCCATTCCTTGATGGTATCGAAAGAATCGCAGAATTTGTCAGCCTGGAACGCGGAAAGTGCGCGCGAATACGACGAGAGTGGTCGTGCACGCGTTTTCCCGTGCCGCCGACCGAGAGGACCTCCCCATGGCTCTGGCCGACATCTCCACGCGACCCGCCACCGGCAGCATCCGCACCGTCGCCGCCCCCGAATCGGGCTCCGGCGCTCGCCCGGCGGTGTCCGGACCGGGTATGGCCGACCTCGAGGCGTGGGTCGACGAGATCGCGGCTCTGACGAAGCCCGACCGCATCCACTGGGTCGACGGCTCGCGGTCCGAGAACGACGCGCTGCTGCGGAAGATGGTCGACGACGGTCAGCTCATCAAGCTCAACCCGGAATGGCGTCCCGGATCGTACCTCGCCCGGTCGCACCCGAGCGACGTCGCCCGCACCGAGGGGCGCACCTTCATCGCCTCCGAGCGCGAGGAAGACGCCGGCCCGACCAACAACTGGGCCGCCCCCGACGAGATCCGCGCGACGATCACCCCCCTCTTCGACGGCTCGATGACCGGTCGCACGATGTACGTCGTGCCGTTCTCGATGGGCGCGGTCGGCGGTCCGCTGTCGCACATCGGCGTTCAGGTCACCGACAGCGCCTATGCCGTGGCATCCATCGAGATCATGACCCGCGTCGGCGACGACGTGCTGCGCGAGATCGCGAACGGCGCGCCGTGGGTCAAGACCGTACACACGGTCGGCGCCCCGCTCGCGGAGGGTGAGCAGGACGTCGCGTGGCCCTGCAACGACGAGAAGTACATCGTGCACTTCCCCGACACGCTCGAGGTGTGGTCGTTCGGCTCGGGATACGGCGGCAACGCGATCCTGGCGAAGAAGTGCTTCGCGCTGCGCATCGCCTCGGTCATCGGCCGCGACGAGGGCTGGCTCGCCGAGCACATGCTGCTCATCCGCGTCATCTCGCCCGAGGGCAAGGCGTACCACGTCGCGGCGGCGTTCCCGTCGGCGTGCGGCAAGACCAACCTCGCGATGCTGCGCCCCACGATCCCGGGCTGGCGCGTCGAGACTCTCGGCGACGACATCGCATGGCTGCGTCCCGGTGAGGACGGGCGTCTGTGGGCGATCAACCCCGAGGCCGGCTTCTTCGGCGTCGCACCGGGCACGGGCGAGTCGACCAACGTCACCGCCGTCGAGACGCTGTGGGGCAACACGATCTTCACGAACGTCGCGCTGCGGCCCGACGGCGACGTCTGGTGGGAGGGTCTGACCGACGAGGCTCCCGCCGAGCTGACCGACTGGCAGGGCGAGCCCTGGACACCGGCATCCGGTCGTCCCGCCGCCCACCCCAACTCGCGCTTCACCGTGGCGGCGGCCCAGTGCCCGCAGATCGCCTCGGACTGGGATGCACCCGAGGGTGTGCCGCTGGATGCGATCCTGTTCGGCGGGCGCCGCGCGACGAACGTGCCGCTCGTCGTCGAGGCGACCGACTGGACGCACGGCGTCTTCATGGGCTCGAACGTGTCGTCCGAGCGCACGGCGGCCGCCGAGGGCACGGTCGGCGAGCTGCGCCGCGACCCGTTCGCCATGCTGCCGTTCTGCGGCTACAACATGGCCGACTACTTCGGACACTGGCTCAAGGTCGGGCAGAAGCTGCGCTTCGACCGCGCGCCGCGGATCTTCCAGGTGAACTGGTTCCGCAAGGGCTCGGACGGGCGCTTCCTGTGGCCCGGTTTCGGCGACAACTCCCGCGTCATCGACTGGATCATCCGCCGCATCGAAGGCGACGTCCCCGCCGTCGACAGCCCGATCGGGCGCCTTCCGCGCACGTCGGATCTCAACCTCGACGGCATCGACGTGCCGCAGGAAGACCTCGACGAGCTCTTCGCGATCGACCGCGCGTCGTGGGCGAAGGAGGCCGACCTCACCGAGGAGTTCTACCAGACCTTCGAGGGCCGGGTGCCCGCGCCGCTGTGGGCAGAGCTCGCCGCGCTGCGCTACCGCCTGCAGCGCGCCTGACCAACCTGACGGATGCCCCGACACGCCCGCGCCGCGGGGGTCGGGGCATCCGTCTGTCTATGTCTGGTCGGGGCGAGCGGGGAGACCCCCTCCTCGACGTGACGCGCCTCAGCGGGCGACGTCATTCGTTCATGTGACTCACTCTGCGCGCCGCGCGAGCTGAACCGAGCAGAATGAGGCGAGCGAGCGCAGGGCCGGGGTGTGGCGACGTTTCGATGCGCCGCCGTGCGCGATGCGTTCTGTGTCCGCGACATCGGGACGCGGCATCCGCTCTCCGACGCTCGGTGCAGGTGCCTCTTGCGAGTTCGGGGCGGATTCCTCTCGCGACACCCCGGGCTGCGTGGCGTGTCGTCGACGGATTACGCCCCAAACCCCGCTGGTGGGCGTCGCGGGACTCACTGCGGCGGTTTGGGGCGGGATGCTGCCGCGACACCCCGGGCTGCGTGGCGTGTCGTCGACGGATTACGCCCCAAACCCCCTGGTGGGCGTCGCGGGACTCACTGCGGCGGTTTGGGGCGGGATGCTGCCGCGACACCCCGGGCGGGGTGGCGTGTCGTTGACGGAATGCGCCCCAAACCCCGCTGGTGGGCGTCGCGGGACTCACCGCGGCGGTTTGGGGCGGGATGCTGCCGCGACACGCCGGGCTGCGTGGCGTGTCGTTGACGGGCGTCGCGGGACTCACTGCGGCGGTTTGGGGCGGGATGCTGCCGCGACACGCCGGGCTGCGTGGCTTGTCGTTGACGGAATGCGCCCCAAATCCCCTGGTGGGCGTCGCCGGGAGCTCGCCGCGGCGGTTTGGGGCGGGATGCTGCCGCGACACGCCGGGCTGCGTGGCGTGTCGTTGACGGAATGCGCCCCAAACCCCGGTTGGGCTTGAACGCGGGCGCCGAGAAGCGCGCGTCGCGTCACACGAGCAGCTGGTGCTTCGCGAGGTCGCGGTACAGCGGTGTCGAGGCGACGAGCTCGGAGTGCGTGCCCTGGCCGACCACGCGACCGTGCTCGAGCACGACGATGTGGTCGCTGTCCACGACCGTCGACAGACGGTGGGCGATGACGATGAGCGTGCGGTCCTGTGCGACGGCGTCGATCGCCTCGCGCATGCGCTGCTCGTTGAGCCCGTCGAGCGAGGACGTCGACTCGTCGAGCAGCAGGATGGGGGGAGCGGCGAGCAGCGCGCGCGCGATCGCGAGGCGCTGGCGCTCGCCGCCCGAGAGCATGACGCCCGCTTCGCCAACGGGCGCGTCGAGTCCGAGCGGATTGCGGTCGAGCACGTCGCCGAGGTTCACGGCGCGCAGCACCGCTTCGCACGCCGCGTCGGTTGCGTCGGGTGAGGCCAGACGCAGGTTGTCGCCGATCGTGCCGGCGAGGGTCGGTGCATCCTGCTCGACGTAGCCGAGCTGCGCGCGCAGGGCGTCGCGGTCGATCTCGCGCACGTCGACGCCGTCGAGCAGGATGGCGCCGGCGGTGGGGTCGTAGAACCGCTCGATGAGCGCCAGCGTCGTGCTCTTGCCTGCACCCGATGGCCCCACGAGGGCGACACGCGCGCCGCGCGGCACCGAGAACGAGACTCCGCGCAGCACATCGCCCGCGGCATCCGTCGTCTCGGACTCTGCGAGCACCGAGGTGTCGACGTGCGCGCTCTCGAGCACGGCGATGGCCTCGGACTCGGCCTTGCGCCGGGCCTGGACGACGGCCTCGGGGTAGCGGAAGTGCACGTCGCGGAATTCGATCGCCGCCGAGGTGCGGGGTGCGGCTGTGTGGGGCACTCGCGCCGCGATCTCGGCGTCGTGCTGCGATTCGATCGGCAGCTCGAGCACCTCCTGGATGCGACCGAGCGCGCCCAGGGCCTGGTTGACCGAGGTGATCGCGCCGAAGAACGACCCGAGCGGAGCGATCAGCATGAACAGGAACATGATGAACATCACGAGGCTCGCGATGGTGATCGCGCCCGTCGCGACACGGAACCCGCCGAACCCGATCACGACGAGCAGCGAGACCTGCAGGGCGATGCCGGCGATCGGCACGACGAGGGCGGAGATCTTCGCGATGCGGACGCCGACGCGGTAGGCGTCCGACGCACGTTCCGAGACGGATGCCACCTCGCGGTCGGTCGCACCCGACGCACGCACCGTGCGGATCGAACCCACGGCTCGTTCGACTCCCGATGCGAGCTCGCCGACCTTCTCCTGCTGCTCGGTCGAAGCCGTGCGGATCTTGCCGCTGAGGGCCACGACGCCGATGACCGAGACGCCGATGACGACCACGATGATCGCCAGCAGCACGACGTCGATGACGGCCATCGCGATGAGGGCGCCGGCGAAGAGCAGAGCGTTGCCGATCGCATCGGCGAGGCCCTGGGTGAGCGCGGCGTAGAGCAGCGTCGTGTCGCTGCCGACGCGCGAGACGAGATCGCCCGTGCGACGGGCGTCGAACTCGCTGATCGGCAGGTGGAAGATGCGCGCGATGAGCTTGCGTCGACTGGAGTAGACGACGGCGGTGCCCGTGCGCTGCAGCAGGTAGTGCTGCCAAGCCGTGATGAGCGACGACACGACGACGAAGCCGACGAGCGCCCACAGCAGCACGCCGAGGTCGAGGCTGCGCTGCACGCGGTCGATGACCTGCCCGACCAGCAGCGGCTGCACGAGCATCGTGCCCGAGCCGAAGACGCTCAGGATCGACACGACGATGAGGGTGTGCTTGTGCTCGAAGAGGTAGGGGAGCAGCTGCCCGAAGCTGGCGCGCGGGCCGTCGTCTTTCACGCGGAGTGAGCGGCGCGTCGGACGCGCGCGGCGTGAAGGTGCGTCGGAGGACATGCGTCTACCTCGTTCGTGATGCGGTCACCTTCGACCGTACTTCGTGCGAGAGGCGGTTCAGGTCACTGCGTGTGCGGTGTGCAGGATCGACCGGTCATCCGAGGTCGGTTCGCGCCGCTTCTGCCCCGTGCGTCACGCCGGAAACGACGGATGCCGCGGGCTCGAGCCCGCGGCATCCGCACTCGGGCGGTGTGTCGGCGCCCGATGACCGCGCGGGCGGCGTTCGGG